>JAFYFO010000013.1 GCA_017543725.1 Eubacterium sp. | reverse complement strand
TTGGGAAGACCCAAAGCAATATAAAATCAATAAAGAAGACGGCCACAGTGTTTTTATGCCGTTTGATAATGAAGAAAAAGCGTTATCCGAAAAAATGTCGGAATATAAGTTTTCTCTTGACGGAGAATGGCAGTTTTTCTGGCAAAGAGGCGTTGAAAATCAGATAGAGGGCTTTGAGAAAGAAAGTTTTTCAGCGGATGAATGGAAAAGCATCAAAGTTCCGTCGGTCTGGCAAACTCAGGGCTACAGCGTTCCTTATTACTACGCAAGCACATTTCCGCGCGCTCTCAGCCGTTCTAAATCATCAATTCCGAAAATTGACCGCTCAATGCAGGAAATCGGATACTACAGAAGAACTTTCACCCTTCCCGAAAACTTCAGAGAAAGAGAAATCTTCCTTCATTTTGAAGCCTGCAAGGCGGCGCTTGAAGTCTGGATTAACGGCGAATTCGTCGGCTACAGCACGGGCTCAATGACTCCCCACGAATTTAACATAACCGATTTTGTTAAAGAAGGTGAAAACCTCGTTTGCGTCAAGAACTACAGATACGCTGCTTCTTCATATCTCGAGGATCAGGATATGTGGTGGCTTTCGGGAATATACAGAAGCGTATATATTTACGCCGAGCCGAAAACCTGCCTGCGCGATTTCTATATTCAGACAAATCTTGATGAAGAATATAATAATTCCGATGTTAATCTCGACCTCTTTGTTAAAAACTATTCCGATGAAGCAAAGAGCGTTAAAATTTGCGCTAAACTTATCGGAGAAGACAATAAAGAAATCCCGCTCGGAGAAGCACAGTGCGAAATCGGCGCAAAAAGCGAGGAAAAACTAAACATAACTCAATTTGTTGAAAGCCCGAAGAAATGGAGCGCCGAAACCCCTTCGCTTTATAAACTTGTTATGAAAGTTTCCCAGGGCGAAAACGAAATCTGCGTTAAAACATTTGATATCGGCTTCAAAAAAGTTGAAATTATCGGCGAAAAAATCCTTTTCAACGGTATGCCCCTTATGCTCAGGGGCGTTAACCGCCACGATTTCGATTGCGATTGCGGCTGGAGCGTTCCCGAAGAAAGATATGTTCAGGATTTCGATTTGATGAAACAAGCCAATATCAATGCAATAAGAACTTCCCATTATCCCGACGACCTCAGATTTTATGACTACGCCAACAAATACGGCTTTTATGTTATGGATGAATGTGACCTTGAATCCCACGGCGTAAGGCGCAAGGGCGTTCCGGGTTCAAATCCGCTCTGGACGGGTCTTGCTGTTGACAAAATGGAAAGAATGGTTCTTCGCGACAGAAATATCCCCTGCATCTTTATGTGGTCGCTCGGAAATGAAGCCGGCGACGGAAATAATTTTTTGAAGATGAAAGAAGCGGCGCTTGCCCTTGATTCAACAAGGCAGTTCCACTACGAGGGCGATTTTGATTTCACAAAGAGCGATGTTATTTCAAGAATGTATCCCGACGAGGAAACAATGAGAAAACTCGGCGAAAAAGAGCCGATAACAATTTCTCTTTATGATAATATCGCAAATCAACTTGCAGCCGATTCAAAGCCCATCAAGGCTGAAATGTATACAAAGCCCGTTATGCTCTGCGAATATGCCCACAGTATGGAAAACTCCCTCGGAAATTTTCAGGAGTATATGGACGATTTTGAAAAATATGATAATATGTGCGGCGGTTTCATATGGGACTGGGTTGACCAGGCGCTAAGAGTTAAAGACGAAAACGGCAGGGAAAATTTCCTCTACGGAACGGACTTTGAAAAAGACGAGCCCCGCCATTGGTACAGCACAATAGACACAACCGCAATAACGGGCTCGAATGCGTATTTCTGCGCAAACGGAGTTATCAGCGCAACAAGGCAGCCCCATCCGCAGTATTGGGAAGTTCGCCATGTTTACCAGCCGATTGTTGCAAGCGCAGTTAACCTTGAAAAAGGCGCTTTCAATATTCGTTCACGCTTCCTTTTCACTGATGTTGCCGATTATAAATGCAAATGGTTCATCGCCTGCGAGGGAGAGGAATATCTTTCGGGAGAAATTGAAAACTTCTCTTTAAATCCCCTTCAGGAAAAAGAAATAATAATCCCCTATGATTATTCCGCTTTACCGAATGATAAAGAATGTGTTTTAACCATTTCTTTCCTGACAAAGAAAGAAACGCCGGGACTTAAACAAAACACCGAAATCGCTTTCGACCAGTTTATTTTAACAAACGCTGCAAAGCCCTCAATCGGCAAAAGCGATTCCTCAATGAGTTTTGATAAAAACGGAAACTGCGTTTGCGTTAACGGCGATAATTTCAGCGTCTGCATTGAAAACGGAAAAATAACAAGTTATGTTGTTGACGGCGAAGAACTTCTTAAATCTCCGCTTGCTCCGAACTATTTCAGAGCGCTGACGGATAATGATATTGATATTTTCAATTTTGCAATTCCGTTTGCGCACCTTAATCCTTATTATAAATGGAGGAAGGCAACCCTCGGCGTTAAGGCTTCAAAAACCGAAGTTGAGCAAAAAGACGGCGTTATTAAAATCAAATCCGCCCTGAGCGTTTCAAATCTTAAAGACGCCTATGTTTCCTACAGCGTTTATTCAAACGGCTGCGTTGCCGTTTTCCACAGCGCACAGCCAAAGGCGGATATGCTCAGACTCGGTTTCAAATTTGATATTGCAAAGAAATTCAGCAATATCAATTGGTACGGAAGAGGCGCCGCGCCTTCTTATACGGACAGAAAATCGGGCTGCAAAATCGGAAAATATTCTCTCAGCCTTGAGGACTTCGAATATAATTATATGCGTCCTCAGGAGGCTTCAACAAGAAGCGATGTCAGATATTTTTCGTTAACCGATGAAAACGGCGCAGGAATTAAAGTAACGGCATATCATGATAAGCCGATTATGTTCAGCGCTCTCCCCTATTCACCCGAGCAACTTGAAGATTTCAGCCATATCGCCGAAATAAACAGGGATAACGATATAACCGTAACCGTTGACTCGGTTCAGCAGGGTCTCGGAGGCGATATGCCGGGTCAGGCATATGTCAGGGATAAATACAAACTCAAAGCAAACGAAAAGCAAAGCATATTCTTCCTTATTGAAAAAATATGAAAAGAGTTTTCGCCCATATAGGATTCTCTTTTGCAGTTTCAATGCTTTTGCTGAATCTTATTAACGGCATAAAACAAACGTTAATTATTACGGCGGGGCTTGCGATTCTTTTTATTGCAAGCCTCGCCGTAAAGAAATACAGGCAAGCGCTTGCCGTTCCCCTTTGCCTGGGCGCGGCTGTTTTTGCCTGCATTATTTTTATGTTTTCATATCAGAATGTTGCAAATCCCCAGACCGCCCTTAATAATCAAAGCGCGGAATGTGAGTTTTATATAACTTCGCTTGAACAAAGAAGCGACGATAAATATTCATACACAATCAAAACGAAATCAATAAATCTTAAAGGCGCGCCTCAGAACATCAAACTGAAAATGAACACCAAAAAGCCGCTTAACTGCGAAAGTTATCAACTTATAAAAGGTAAACTTGTTTTCAGCAAAATCGGCGATTCTGCGTTTTCTTCCTACGGCTACTGGGGCAAAAACATCTTTCTTTCCTCGAAACTAACCCATTATAAAATAACAAATGAGCATATCAAATCTCCGAATAAATTCATTCTTGAATCAAGGCAAAGAATAATCAAGGCGCTGAGGGCTGTTCCCGGTGATGAAGGAGCAATTGCAAGAGCGCTTGTTATCGGCGATAAATCGGATATTTCATTTAAAGTATATAATAATTTCAGAGTTGCGGGATGCGCTCATCTTATGGCTGTCAGCGGACTTCATTTAACCGCAATCAGTTCTTTTCTGATTCTTATTCTTAAAAAACTGAGGATTAAAGACAGGGCTTCTTTTATAATAACAATCGCTGCGATTATTTATTACTGCGCAATCTGCGGCTTTTCAAAATCGGTCACGAGAGCGGGAATTATGATGAGCGTTCTTATGATTGGAAATCTCTTCTCGCGCCACAGCGACCCTTTGAATTCTCTCGGACTTGCCTGCTTTATAATCTGCATAAATCCATTTGCCGTTTGCGATGTCGGCGCGGTGCTGAGCGTTCTCTGCGTTTTATCACTCTGCACGGCATATAAATATCTGCACCCCGAAATAATCAAACTGAGATTATTCAAAAAACGAAGAATAAATAAAGCGGCGATTTATGTTATTGATTCCATCGCCCTTTCCTTTTGCATTTTGCTCTATTCAATCTGCGCTAATTATCTCTTTTTCGGATATGTTTCACTTGTCAGCATTATTTCCTCAATAATTTTGACGCCACTCGGAAGTTTTGCAACTGTTTTTTCACTGCTGACGAGTTTTGCAATAAGGCTGAATATCGGAATACCGTTTATAATAATCTGCCGATTTATAAACTCGATTATCATTTCTCTTGCAGAAATATTTTCAAAAATCAGTTTTCTGCTCATAAGTTTTGAAAACTATTTCGGTTTTATAGCGGCATTTATATTGATTATTTTTGCATTATGCTTTATCATAGACAAAAGATATCTGAAAACCGCGGCAAAGATTTCGCTTGTTATTTTCTTTGCGGCAATTATTTCAATGGCTGTTTTAAACAGGAGCAATTCATATATTTATATAGCCTCCGACGGTGCGGCGGCTTTTTGCTCCAAAGGCAGTGCAATTGTTTACGGCGTTGAAACTTCAAACGAATACTATTCAATCAGGCAATATCTGACTTCAAGGCAGGATAAAGTTGAATACATATGCGCCGGCGCTGAAAACAAATATTCATCAAAACTTGCCGAAGATTTCAATTGCCCGAATCTTGTTTTCAGGGATTATAAAACAAGCGTCAGCCCCGATTTAAACTTTCATATCAAAGCAAACAGCAATCAAAACAGTTTTAAAGCGGATATCGAGGGCGTTTCATTCAGCGAAAATTCAGACAGAAAAGATATTTCGGTTTTCAAAAACATATGTCTTGATAAAAACGGCTGTATTGATTTAAACGAGGGCGATATCATTTATCGCATTAAAGGAAATAAATACAGCGCAAGGAGGTTTTCCGTATGGGAAGAATAGGCGAAAAGGAACTCAAAGAGCAAATAAAATCAAAAGAGTTTTCAAATGTTTATTTCATATGGGGCGAAGAAGGCTATCTTAAAGAATACTATGTTAAAAAAATGCAGGAGAAAATCGTTGACCCTGCGTTTGCGGATTTTAATTTTCATCAGTTTGAATCAAAAAACAGCACGATGAGCGATATTCTTCAGACCGCTCAGATGATTCCGATGATGAGCGAATATTCCTTCATTCTTGTTCACGATTATCCGTTTGAAAAGCAGGCCTCCGATTTGCAGGAACTCAAGGAATATTTCAAGGATATTCCCGAAAGCGCTATTCTTGTTTTCTGGTTTGACAGCATTGAAATCGGTTACAAAAAAAGCCGGGACGGCATAATAACGCCGGACAGTTCCAAGTGGAAGTCGATTGAAGCGGCTTTTGCAAAAGCGGGATGCAGCGTTAATCTTGAAAAAAGAAGCGAGAGCGATATTGCAAAACTCCTTGTTAATTCGGCTAAAAAAAGGAATTGCACGCTTGATATGAATAACGCGCGCTATCTTATCGGCATTTCGGGAAACGATATACAAACTCTTTTTTCCGAACTTGAAAAAATCTGCGCTTATTGCGGCGAGGGAGAAATAACGAGGGAGGTTATTGATAAACTTGCCGTTAAATCCCTTCAGGCGAAGGTTTTTGATTTATCAAAGTTTATTCTTGCGGGCAACGCAGACTCCGCGTTTTCGGTTTTAAATTCGCTTTTTTCGCAAAAAGAACAGCCGATAGGAATACTGACGGTTATATCCTCCTGCTATATTGATATGTACCGAGTTAAATGCGGCAAAGCGACAAATGTTAACGAATACGAAATTGCCGATTATTATTCGTATAAAGGAAGGGATTTTTTAATCAGAAACGCTTCAAGAAACTGCCGCAACATCAGTTTTGAATCGCTCAGAAATTCAATTGATATTTTGCAAAGCGCCGATAAACTTATGAAATCAAGCAGTCTTGATGCAAACATTATTCTTGAGGAAACCGTTGCAAAACTTCTTTTGCTCAGCAGGTCGTAGTAATGGAAAAAATAAAGATTAATCAAGCCGTTATCGTTGAGGGCAAATATGATAAAATCAAACTTGAAAACATCATAGACGCCTTTATTATCGAAACAAACGGATTCGGCATTTTCAAGGATAAGGAAAAGATGAAATTCATCAAAAAACTTGCGGATGATTGCGGAATAATTATTCTGACCGATTCAGATTCCGCAGGTTTTATGATAAGAAATCATCTTTTATCGGCAATTGATAAAGAAAAAATAACCAATGTTTATATCCCCGATATTATCGGAAAGGAAAAGCGCAAAACTTCGCCTTCGAAAGAGGGCAAACTCGGCGTTGAAGGAATGAGCGGAGAAACTCTGCTCAAAGCCTTTGAAAAAGCAAAAATCAACTGCGAAATCAGGGAAAATCCCGACCCGATAACAAATTATGATTTGTTTGAACTCGGGCTCTCGGGTTGCGATGGCGCAAAGGAAAACAAAAAGAAACTCCTCAAGGCGCTCAGCCTCCCCGAGTTTCTTTCAACAAATTCGCTTTTATCCTATCTGAATAATAACTACACTAAAAATGAATTAACGCAAACATTAAAAACGCTGTCTTGAATAATTAAGACAGCGTTTTTCATAATCGAGTTGCCGAGATTTTCTCGGTAACTGAATTTTTGTCAAGTTCGCCTTCATTAAAAATGTTCTTCAGGTGTAATGATATATTGTCTGAAGAACACCCGAAAAGTTCTCCCATTCCTTTTTGCGTCAGCCATATTGTTTCATCTTTCAAAATGGCATTAACTCTTATATCCTCATCAGCGGTTTTATAAATCAAAAATTTCATTTCATTGCTCATATTGTTACCTCGTTTTAATTTCCAGATGTTTTATTTGTTCTTTATTTTTAAAGTCTTCAAATATTCTTTCTGTTCAGGCGTTATGCGATAACTTTCGGTGGCTTTCTGAATTGCCTTATTATGAGTCCATATATCAAGAACTTTGTTTTCGATATATGGCAGGGCTTTTTCATATTGCTTTGCAAGCGCAGTTGCAAAATACCATGCAATCATCATATTGATATAGTATTCATCCGAATTAACCGCAGAAACGGTTTTAAGATATTTTTCATCAAAATCGCCGTCAAGAAAATGGCTCATCAGCATTTTAATTGCAAAACGAACAGAATATGTTTTATCGCTTTTAATCCACTTCTCAATATATTTGAGAAGTTCTTTTTTATTTTTTGAAAAACACTTCGGAGATAGTTGGTCGCAGGTTGCCCAGTTATCAACAAAGGGAAGAAAGTTTTCAACCTCACCGACGCAGGAATCAAAATCTTTTATTCCGCTTATTATAAACGCTTGGAGTTGGTTTTCATCAAAATATTTATGCGGCAAATCGCATAAAAAACCAGCGTACTCCCCCGTTTTCAGCATTTCTTTTGCAAACTTTTTCAAAGCGGGAGTTCTGACCCCGATAAAATTTTCTTTTTCAATATCCGGAATCAGTTTTGACTGAAAATCCCTGTACTCTTTATCCTGATTTTCAAATAAGAAGTTTTCAATTTTCTTCATACAATCACCGAAGATATTTTAACACGAAAAGGAATAATTTTCAAATAATTGCAAAAACTACTTTTGCGGAGGTGAAACAAATGACATCAAAGGAACTTTTATATGTTGAAGATGCGCTTGGACACGAGCAGTATTTTCAAACAAAATGCAGCGAAATAACAAACAGTATTCAGGACAATGAACTTAAAAACACCGTTCAGACAATGGCGGGAAAACATCAGCAGATTTTTCAGAGTTTTATGAATCTTTTATAAGGAGGAAAAACCTTGGACGACAGAAATTTAATGCAGGATATTCTTTTGCTTGAAAAAGGCGTTTGCGATTTATATATGCACGGCGCAATTGAATCATCAACTCAGAATATCAATCAAACCTTTAAAACGGCGCTCAACGAATCGTTAACAATGCAGGACGATATCTATAAAAAAATGGAGTCAAAGGGCTGGTATCAGACCGAACAGGCTCAGCAGGATAAAATAGATACTTTAAAACAGAAATACTCAAACACTCAGT
>JAFYFO010000128.1 GCA_017543725.1 Eubacterium sp. | reverse complement strand
GGGGAGGGTCTTTGCGCACTCCCAAAATACAATCGGAGCAAAGCGACCCTGTATTTTTCATTTTCAATTCTCAATTTTCAATTCATTTGGGAGAAACACAATGCATAAAGATGTTGAAAAAATTCTTGTTTCAAAAGAAGAACTTGATGAAATAAACCGCCGCCTCGGCGCGCAGATAACAAAGGATTTTGAAGGAAAAAACCTTCTTGTTGTCGGCATACTCAAAGGCTCAATCTATTTTATGACGGATTTAACAAGAAATATCAATCTTCCCCTTAAACTCGATTTTCTCGCCGTTTCAAGTTATGGCAGTTCAACCCGCTCTTCGGGTTCGGTTAAAATCGTTAAGGATATTGATATTGATATTTCGGGATATGATATTCTTCTTATCGAGGATATTCTCGACTCGGGAAGAACTCTTCAATATGTTTCCGAAATGCTTAAAACAAGGGGCGCCTCTTCAATAACCATCTGCACCCTGCTTGATAAACCTGCAAGAAGAGTTGTTGACCTTCACGCAGATTATGTCGGCTGCTCCGTTCCCGATGAATTCGTTGTTGGCTACGGACTTGACTACGACCAGCACTACCGCAATCTTCCCTATATCGGCGCGCTCAAAAGAGAAGTTTATGAATAAGAAGTTTCGACTTTCAAAAGAGATGACTTATCTTCTGGCAATGATTACCGTGCCTCTTGCAATTGCCTTAATGACCAAGGCTGATTTGGGGCTTTCAATGATTGCCGCGCCAACATATATAATAAGCGAAAAGGTCAGTTTTCTCACTTACGGTCAAACTGAATACATAGTTCAGACGCTTGTTCTGATTTTAATGTGTTTATTCGTGAAAAAATTCAAACCAAGTTATCTCACATCGTTTTTAACTGCAATAATCTACGGCTCAATACTTGATTTTTTCATATGGTGCTTTAAAGACCTGCAGGTTGAGGCATTATGGCTGAGGCTTATTCTCTTTGCCATTGGAATCATCTTAACCGCGCTGGGCGTTGCGCTTTTTATGAACACATATCTCGCCCCCTGCGCATACGATTATTTCGTCAGAACTGTTGTTAAAGAAAAGAATCTTGATTTAAGGAAGTTCAAACTCTCTTTTGACGGAGTGTTTTTGATAATCAGCATTGCTTTAACGCTTATTCTTTTTCATAAGTTTATCGGCGCTACCTGGGGAACGATAATTATTGCCGTGTGTAACGGGAATATTATTTCATTTTTTAATAAGCAGATGAATAAGCACATCGAGTTTTTCACAAGGTTTGAAAAACTCGAGAAAATCTTTTAAAAAGGTTTATCCCTTTGACTGAGTGCCGAATCGCTTTAACAGAAAAGGCAAATATGATAGGAGATTTATATTATGATTAAACACATTGTTTGCTTTAAACTTAAAGATAACAGCGAAACAGAAGTTAAAAAGGCTGCGGATATTCTTCTTTCAATGCAGGGAAATGTTCCGCTGCTCAGAGGAATTGAAGTCGGCTGCGATTTTCTTCATTCCCCCCGTTCATACGATATCATCCTTCAGGTGCTTCTTGATGATGAAAAAGCGCTTGACGATTATCAAAACGACGAATATCACTGCTCCGTTGTTAAAAAACATATGCACTCGGTTGCCGAAAGTTCTGTTGCAATCGATTATAAGATTTAAAATACTATATTAAAAAACTCGCTTTCAAATCGGAAGTGAGTTTTTATTAATTAAGAATTAAGAGTGAAGAGTTAAGAATTTTGGTTACTCGCGCGAGCGCTCGGACAATAATTGAGTTGCACGTTTCGCGTTTCGCGTTGCGAGTTGGTAGGGGAGGGTCTCCGCGCCCTCCCGATAAAAATGACGAATGACGAATGACGAATTTCGGGTGCTGCGCACGGCAATTATATTTGGGCAAATGAAACAAGAATACACATTTTGTAGGGTGCGACGCCCTCGACGCACCGCATTGATTACCAAATATTATATTGGTG
>JAFYFO010000127.1 GCA_017543725.1 Eubacterium sp. | reverse complement strand
TCACTGATTAAATCAATGGCTTCTTTGGGAAGATATCCGTAGATGTCCTGAGTTTTTTGCAAAATAGTTATAAGGCTGCCTTTAACCGAGGCATATTCATCAAGAATACCGCCGATAAGGCTGAGGTCAACCTTTTTTAAATCTGCCATAATACCACTCCTTAAATATTTTTGTATATATAATACTTTATATGATTTTATTTTTCAACAAAAGTAACAAATTTGCAATAATTCTTATATCAGTTGAAATAATTATTTTATTTATGTATAATTAAATTTGGAAAGGAGCGCATAAATATGAAATATAAAAGACTGTTAACTTTAATTCTCAGCGTAATTCTTATTATAACGGCTCTGCCTTTCAGCGTTTATGCTAAAAGCAGCGCGCCGTCAAAGCCGACCTCGCTTTCAGCAACATCAACAACTTCAAGCGTTAGCCTTAAATGGAAAAAGGTTAAAAGCGCAAGCGGATACACTGTTTATTCATATAACAGCAAAACAAAGAAGTATAAATCACTTAAAACACTTGGCAAAAACTCGTATAAAATAACAAAACTAACATCGGGAACAAACTATACTTATGCGGTTAAAGCATATAAAACGGTTAAAAAGAAAAAAGTTTTTTCCGCTTATTCATCAAAACTAACTGTTTCAACGCTTCCCGATAAGGTTAAAAATTTTAAAGTTCTCGGAAGAAACGCTTCAAGCGTCAGTTTTTCCTGGAGCAAGGTTAAAAACGCTCAGGGATATAAAATTAATTATTCAACCGATAAAACATTTAAAAAGAGCGTTAAAAGCAAAACCGCATCGGCAAATAAGGTTTCCGTTTCGGTTGCTTCCGATAAGAAATACTATTTCAGAATTTCAGCGTACAGAAAAGTCGGCGGCAGATATTATTATTCTGCTTCTTCATCCGTTATTTCTCCGTCAGTGATAAATTCTGCGAATGTTTCAACAATAAACGCCGCTAAAACATATCAGACAATGGAAGGTTTCGGCGCTTCCGCCTGCTGGTGGGGTCATAAAGTCGGCGGTTGGGAAAACGCAAAGGATATTATTAAGTATCTCTACAGTCCGAAAGAGGGAATAGGACTTAATATCTATCGCTATAATGTCGGAACAGGTTCTCGCAGTGATGATAAAATGTGGAATTACTGGGCGAGAACGGACGGCTTTTTAACAGATGTTGATTTTACTACTAATAAACTTACATATGATTTCTCGCGAGACGCCGAGGCACAAAACAGCCTGAAAATAGCAAAGGAATATGCAGGGGATGATTTAAAACTCTGTCTGTTTTCAAATTCACCCCCGGTTCAACTGACTAAAAACGGAAAGGCGTACTGCTCTAATAATGAGGTTTTCAACGAAGAAACTCAGCAGTATGAAAACTGGGGATATTGGTATTATAAATCAAATCTTGATGAAAAGAATTATAAGTTATATGCTCAGTTTGAATGTGATGTTGCCGATTATTTCCTTTCTCAGGGATATAATGTTTTTGATGTTTCTCCCGTTAACGAGCCTCAGTTTGAATGGGCTTGCAACAGGGAAGGATATATGAATCAGGAGGGCTGCCATTATAAGCCCTACGAACTCAGAAAACTATATAATGAGATGGCAAAGAAGGGATACGGAAAGCCATATAAATTCTCTATGTTTGAAGGCGGAGCCGCAGAGGGAATAGACGATAACGGCAACAATACATATTTTGTTGATTATGTTAATGAAATATTCAATGACCTTCTCAATAAGAGATATTATAACAGCATTTCCTGCCATTCATATTGGGCAAACGCCCACGGAAAAGAGCAGTGCAGAAACTATGTTGATTCAATTGATACTTCGCTGAATATTGCCTGCACGGAATACTGCCAGATGTATAATGATGTCAACACAGGCGTTTATGAAACCTGTCAGAATTTGCAGGGCGAAGCACTCAACGGCTACACTATTGATTTCGGAGTTCAGATGGCAAGAATCATCAACGAGGATTTAACAATTCTTAATGCAAATCAGTGGAACTGGTGGACAGGAGTTTCAAACGGAATATATCCCGACGGACTTGTTTATATCAACGATTCAAACCACGCCGATATTAAACTGACAAAACGCCTATGGTGCCTCGGTCAGTATTCAAAATTCATCAAGGAGGGCGCAAAGAGAGTTGATATCAACTGCGCTCAGAAAGATTTGCTCTCAAGCGCGTTTGTTAATCCCGATTCATCCCTTGTTATCGTTTATGTTAACCAGACAAAAAGCAATAAAACGGCAAACATAAACGCTCAGGGTTATTCTCAGTTCAAACTTTATCAGACAACGGCTCAGGACGATTTGAAACTCAAAAAGAGCGGAAATTTCTATATGTCGGAAGGTCTTGTTATCCCCGCGCAGTCCGTTGTATCAGTAATACTAACAAAATAATCACTGAAAATTTATGCGATATGTTGAAATTGTTCAAGTTCTATTGACATATCAATGAATTTATTATACAATTTTAACAATGTTTTATTATGGAGGAAAATTTATGAGTAAAATAAAAAATATAACCATTGTCGGTCACGCTTCCAAGGGTAAAACAACTCTCGCGGAAGCAATGCTTAATGTTGCAGGCGTAACAGAGAGAATGGGAAAAATCTCAGACGGCAACACTGTTTCGGATTTCGATTCGGAAGAGAAAAAAAGAGGCGTCAGCATTTCGTCTTCGGTTCTCCAGTTTAACTATAACAATGCAAAAATCAATGTAATAGACACTCCCGGTCTTTTTGATTTCGCTCTCGGTCCTGCAGAAGGTATGCGTGCGGCAGATACAGCAGTAATCGTTGTTTCCGCCCGTTCGGGAATCGCGGCAGGTGCTGAAAAAGCGTTTAAAACTGCAACCCAGAAGGGCAAGGCAAGAATTTTCGTAACAACAAAAATGGACGATGAAAGAGCGGACTTTTATAAAGCGTTCAACGGTCTTGTTGCAAAATTCGGAACAACAGTCTGCCCCGTAGTCGTTCCGATTCTAAACGGCTCAAAAGTTGCGGGCTACTATAATATGATTGAAGATAAAGCATATTCGTATAACGGAACTAAGTCAACTCCCGCAGATGTTGCTCATGATGACGAAGGCAGATTCGACGCTATCAAAGAAGTCTTCAATGAAGCAGTTGCAGGCGCTGATGATGAACTTATGGAAAAATATTTCGAAGGCGAGCCGCTAACCAAGGAAGAAAAGATTAAGGGTCTTTCAATCGGTATTGCGGACGGAACAATTGTTCCCGTTTTCGCGCTTTCGGGTCTCAGCGGCGAAGGCGTAGACCAACTTCTTTCCTTTATCGCTGAATGTGCTCCGTCACCGAAGGGTGAGTATGCAAGCAATGAAAACGAAGAACCTGTTGAAATTGCTGTTGATCCAAACGCTCCTCTTGCGGCAATCTGCTTCAAAACTGTTGCAGACCCGTTTATCGGAAAACTCAATTTCTTCAAAGTTATCGGCGGAAAACTCTCCCAGGGTATGTCCGTTGTTAACTCAAGAACCGGCGACGAAGAAAGAGTCGGTAAACTCGTTAATATGCTCGGTTCAAAGCAAAGCGATGCGAAGGATGTTTGCGAAGGCGATATCTGCGCTATTGCAAAACTTTCAACCTTTAAAACAGGCGACACAATGTGCGCTCCGAACAATATCGTAACTCTCAACAGAGTTGATGTTCCCGGCGCATCATATTCAATGGCAATCGTTCCCGAAAAGAAGGGCGATGAAGAAAAGATTGCAAACGCTATCAACAAGATGATTGATGAAGACCCGTCAATCAAATTTGAATCAAACACCGAAACTCATCAAACAATTATTTCGGGTCTCGGCGAACAGCATCTTGATGTTGCGCTTTCAAAACTTAAAGAAAGATATAAGGTTACTGCCCTTCTTATTCAGCCGAGAGTTGCATACAGAGAAACAATTTCAAGAAAAGTTGAATGTCAGGGAAGACATAAGAAACAGTCGGGCGGTCACGGCCAGTTCGGTGATGTATTTATCGAGTTTGAACCCTGCGACAGCGATGAACTCATCTTCGCTGAAAGAGTTGTCGGCGGTTCCGTTCCCAAAAACTTCTTCCCCGCAGTTGAAAAAGGACTTAAAGAATCAATGGAACGCGGCGTTCTTGCAGGCTATCCGATGGTTGGCGTTAAGGCAACTCTTTTCGACGGCTCATATCACCCCGTTGACTCAAGTGAAATGAGTTTCAAGATGGCTGCTTCAATCGCATTCAAAAACGGTATTCCCAATGCGGGTCCCGTTCTTCTTGAACCGATTATAACTCTTAACGCAATTTGTAATGATGAGGCTATGGGCGACATTATCGGCGATATCAATAAGCGCCGCGGCAGAGTTCTCGGTATGAATCCGACTTCCGACGGTATGCAGGAAATCGTTGCCGAAGTTCCTCAGGCGGAGATGACAACTTTCTCAACCGCAATGCGCCAGATAACTCAGGGCAGAGGCTCTTTCACAACTGAATTTGCAAGATACGAAAGATGCCCCGAGCATATCACTCAGAAGGTTATCGAAGAATCTCAGAAGGATGAATAAACAGAAGGGCTTTTAAGCCCTTCTTGTTTTAATGAGAAAATAATTTAATTGAAAGGTGATTTTATGAAATTTCTGACTCAGGTTAAAAGGATTTCAATAGCGTCTATTATTGTTTCCGTTATTCTCGGCATACTTTTCATTGCATTTCCCGAAAAATGCATAACTTATTTTTCGCTCGCAATCGGAATATCACTTATTATTCTCGGCGTTGTCAGCATAATAGGATATTTCATAGATAAGTCGGGCGGTTTCACTCTTGCGCTTGGAATTATTTCCGCAATAGTCGGAATAATTATATGCGTTAAGTATCAGGCGATTATTTCGCTGATTGTTGTTCTCTTCGGAATATTCATTCTTGCAAGCGGCATTTTCAATTTCTTCACGGCAATAAAAGTTATCGCTTCAAGCATTGTTTTCGGATGGGTAACTCTCGGGCTTTCAATTCTGACAAGCGTTTTCGGAATTATCGCAATAACAAAATCAGACGCGCTGACAATAACAATCGTTCAGTTTATCGGCGCAACGCTTCTTATTTATGCGGTTATGGATACCATTTCATTTATTCAGGTTAAAAAACTTGTTAAAGAAGTTAAAACCGCCGTTGATGCAACAAACGATATTGAAACGGATGCGGTTATTGTTGAAGAAACAGATGATGATATTGAATCAAAAGCAGAAAGAATTGAAGAAATATTCAATGTTCCTGCTGAGGAAACAGTTGTTGAAGATGCACCAACCGAAACAGAGGAATAAAAAGAGCCGAAAGGCTCTTTTTATTTAGAAGAGGTATGTTATAAATTATTCACTGCTGATAACTCTGCGGTGTATCAAGCGCCTTGCTTTTTCATAGAATATAATATGAAAAAGTGAGGTGATTTTTATGTCTTTAACTATAAAACTCGGTTCTGTAACCAATGCTCAGAGGGCGAGAAAAATTCTGAGCCAAAACGGATATTCGTCAAAACTCTCAAGGCTTTCTAATCCGAAGTCGGGCGACGGCTGCGGATATGTTTTGCATATTAATTCATCAGACAGTGAAAGAATTCTTCAGATTCTTGAAAGTTCGGGCATAAGAGTCCTCGGGAGCGATGATGTATGATATATTTTGATAACGGCGCAACAAGTTATCCGAAACCTGTTTCCGTTATTAACCGCGCTTCGCTGGCGCTTAAAAAGTTTTCCTTCAACAGCGGCCGTTCAGGTTATTCGGCTTCCGTTGATTCAGCAGAAAAAATATTTTCCGTCAGAGAGAAAATCGGCGATATGTTTGATTTTCCCTATGAGAATATTGTTTTCACTAAGAATTGCACCGAGGCGCTTAATATCGCAATAAGGGGGAGTGTTAAAGAGGGGGAGCATATTATTATTTCCTCCCTTGAACACAACAGCGTTTTCAGAGTTGTTCATTCTCTTTTCACGGAGGATATTGCCGATTATGATATTGCGCCGTTTTCTTTCAGCAGGGAAGAAACAATCAATAATTTTAAAAACCGTATAAAGAGCAACACAAGTTTAATTATTTGTATGCATTCAAGCAATGTTTTCGGCGTTTCTTTTCCGATTAAGGAAATCGGCGAACTTTGCAAGGAGAGGGGAATAAGATTTATTGTAGACGGCGCTCAGGGAGCAGGTGTTGCCGATATAAATGCAAAGCGTGATAATATAGACATTCTCTGCGCTCCCGGGCATAAATGCCTGCTCGGCCCTATGGGAAGCGGTTTTATGGCTTTCAAAAGCGGAGTTTTCATAAATCCGTTTGAATACGGCGGAACGGGAAGCGAATCAAAAAATCCTCTGATGCCCGATTCTTCTCCCGAGAGATTTGAGGCGGGAACGCTGAATAATCCTGCAATAATAGGGCTCGGCGAGGGAATAAACTTCATCAATAAAACGGGCAGGGATAATATTTATAACCACGAAATAAATCTTTGCTCGCTTCTTTACGACGGATTAAAGAGAATTGAGGGAGTATCCCTTTACGCTCCTCCTCCTGAAAAGGATTTATCAATGCCGATTATCGCGTTTAATTATAAAGACTATTCAAGCGAAAAAACCGCTGCTTTGCTTTCCGATAAAGGCGTTTGCACAAGGGCGGGATTTCATTGCGCGCCCCTTGCGCACAGGCATTTCAAAACTTACAGCAGGGGATGCGTCAGAATAAGTCCGGGATATTTCAACAGTGAAAAAGAATGTAATTTATTTATGAATGTTGTAAAAAAGTTGTAAAATTGCTTTATTTATAAACGGATTTATGATAATATATTAATAATAAAGATTAAAGGATGTTGAAAATGCCTTTTGAGATAATTGATTTAGCACTGAAATTCAGATATATAAGGAATCTCGGAAATTCAATTTCGGATTTCTTTTCTCAGGTTAAAGGTCTTCTGGGAACCTTTGGCTTTATTGATGTTATTGATATTCTATTTGTTGCTGTAATAATCTATATGGTTATCCGCATTATCAGGGACACAAGAGCAATGCAGCTTATAAAAGGTTTGCTGTTTTTGCTTCTTTTATATCTTGTTGTCAACTTCCTCGGAATGGACGCTTCAAGTTATATAATGAAAGGAATATTCTCAAATATTCTGATAATCGTTGTTATTCTTTTCGGACCCGAAATAAGAAATATTCTTGAAGCAATGGGAAAGGGCGCCGCAAGGAGCAATCTTATTGCAATACTTGATTCGGGCGTTGCTGTTGAATTAAACGAAATGAAAAAAACAATAGACGCTGTCTGCAAGGCTTGCACCGATATGAGCGACAGTAAAACAGGAGCGCTCATTGTTTTTGAGAAAGAAACAATGCTCGGAGATATAATCGCAAGCGGAACAATCATTCAGGCAACTGCAACCAAAGAACTTATTGAAAATATATTTTTCCCGAAATCTCCCTTGCACGACGGCGCAATGATAATCAGAAGCGGCAAAGTTTATGCCGCAGGATGTATTCTTCCGCTGACGAGCAATAACAATATTTCCTCATCACTCGGAACGCGCCACAGGGCTGCAATCGGCGTTTCTCAGCAGAGCGACGCAATTGTTGTTGTTGTCAGTGAAGAAACGGGAAATATCAGCGTTGCAATCGGCGGAAACCTTAAAACAGGGCTTTCAACAGGCGATTTAAGGGATATCCTTGCAAACGATTTCCTTATTGACCCCTCCATGGCTAATGAATCTGCAATCAAAAAATTTGTCAGGAGGATGAAAAGATAATGAATAAGAAAATCAGGAAAAATTTAAAGAAACTTATTTTTAACGACAGATATCTTATTATTGTTTCACTTCTTCTTGCAATAGTTGTCTGGGTTGTAACATCAATAAATATCGGCGATGTTGAAACAAAAACAATAAAAATCAGCGCCCCTATATCGCTTGGTGACGAAGTCAGCGAGCAACTTTCAATGCAGTATTATTCACTTCAGGACTCAATTGATATCAATGTAACCATAAGCGGTGCAAAATATGTTATCGGTCAGGTTGATGAAAACGATTTGCTTGTTAATTTTGACACGGGCGCCGTTAACAGAACAGGGGAGCAGAGCATTCCCATTCTTGTAACGAATAATTCAAATCTTGATTTCACTGTTGCAAGCACTTATCCCTCTTCAATAGACGCGTTTTTTGATGTCAGTATGACCAAAACATTTGATTTATATCTTGATTATGATGAAACAAATGTTGCCGACGGTTATGTTTTCGGCGACGCTGTTTTAAGCGAAGACAAAGTTGTTGTCAGCGGTCCGAAAACCTATGTTGACCAGATTGAAAAAACTTATTTAACAGTTGATTTCAATGAAGATAAGGATTTAACCGAGCCTTATAAAACCGAATGTCAGATTGAATATGAGGGAATCGGAATAGAGGCGAATTATCTCAGAACTGTTTCAAGAACTGATTCAAAAACAGAACTCAGCAAGATTTCGGTAACGCTTCCGGTTCTGAAGATAACAACTCTTCCCGTCAGCGTTGATTTTGATGAACAGCCCGAAGGGCTTGACGAAGGCTCAATAACAGTTTCTTATTCTCAGGATAGTATTGAGGCAGGTATTCTTGAAAGCGCCGATATTTCAAACGCTGTTATCGGAACTGTTAATTTCAGGGATATCGGAGTCGGCAAAAACACTTTCGATTTTGATGTAACCAACCTCAAGGGAATAACCGTTCTTGATGATAAACTCAAAACAATAAAAGTAACTGTTGATGTCAGTTCGTCATATGAAAAGAAGTCGGTTAATATCAAGCGAAGCGATGTTCTTGTTGAAGGTCTTAAAGACGGCGAAAATGCAAGCGTCAGGAACCTCAGCAGATATTATGCGTCAATCATTCTTCCCGAAGATGATAAATCCTCGTCTGTTGAACTTGAAATAAAGGCGGATGTCAGCGAAAGAAACGACGATAACACTTATCCATTAACTGTTTCAATCCTGAATAACGACGATGCCTGGGTTATCGGCGAATACTATGCAACAATTGATATATCTGAATAAAACAAAAACCCTGCTTTCCCGAAAAAAGGAAAGCAGGGTTAGTTTTTATTATAATTTAGCAGCCTGATAAGAAACACCGAGCAGCGCTGCGTCGTTTCCGAGGCGGGAACGAACTATATTGACATTTCTGAAATTATCCATAAGTTTGTTATAGATTTTTCTGTCGATTAAATCAATGATATAGTCCTCGTTCATAATTCCGCCTCCGAGAACTATAAGCGGCGGATTGAAAATATAAATAACATTGATAAGACCCGTTATTATTTCATCAATCCATTTATCTATTTCAGAGCGTACTTCGGGGCGTTCGATATTTTCCTTTTCAAAAATCTGAAAAGCGTCGAGAGGCTCTTTAACAACCTTGTTGACCGAATTGATAAGCGCCGTTGCGGAAGCGTAGCACTCATAGCATCCCTCGCCGCCGCAGTTACACTGCTTGCCGCCTGAGTGAATAATCATATGACCGATTTCACCGGCAGAAGAACGCGAGCCTTTATAAACTTTGCCATCAATGAAAAGCGCGCCGCCGATTCCGTTTCCGTATGTTAAGCAAATGAAATCATCTTCGCCCTTTGCCGCGCCGAATTGGGATTCGCCGAGTGCCGCGGCGTTTTCATTGTTTTCATCATAGGTTTTGTTTCACGTTTTGTTTTAAATGAGTTTCTGAACCTTCATTCCGGTGTTGTAGGGGATTTTCG
>JAFYFO010000126.1 GCA_017543725.1 Eubacterium sp. | reverse complement strand
TTCAAGCGGGTGTATTCTTCCGTTTTCTTCAACAAAAACATCAATTTCTTTTGCATTTGAATCGCGATAGAAACTAAGCAGGGCTGAATTACTTGAATAATCATAGTTTTTAACCAGTTCCATTACAACATAATTCTCGTAAAAATGTCCGCCTGCTGCACCTTCTCTCAGAGAATCCTTAGTCAGCCATCGGCTCAGGTAAGCGCATAAACCCGTATCGCAAAAATAGAGTTTCGGCGTTTTGGTTAATCTCTGCAGTTCGTTGTTTGAATACGGTTCAAGCAAATATATAATATCCATATCCTGAAGTATTTCGAGCCATTTTTTTGCTGTTATAACAGATATCGAGCAAGCGTCTGCAAGAGTTTTATAATTAACTAAATTTCCTATCAGAGCAGCACAGGCACGAATGAATTTTTTAAATGAAGCCGTATCCGAAATTCCTTCGTCGTTAACAGCGTCTGCAATCAGATAATTATCAATATATGACTGATAGTAAACCTGCATTTGCGAGGGGGATGCATTCATAACATCTGCATAACCGCCTCGCCAGATATGTTCAAAAACATTTTCAACATCATTTTCGGGAAGCAATTTTGCTCTTTCAAGAAGCGATTGCATTGAGAAATCAAGTTCTTCCGGATGAAGAACTCCCGCCTTTTCCCTCTGGGATAATCCGTATAGTTTTAGTATTCCGACTCTGCCGGCAAGAGATTCACGGGAGCGTTCCATCAGGTGTTTTCTCTGAGAACCTGTCAGCCAGAATCTTCCGCGCTCATCACTTTCATCACACATAATTTTAATATGTTCAAGAAGTTGAGGCGCTTTCTGAATTTCATCAATTAAAATCGGGGGCTTATATGTTTGAAAAAACAAAACGGGGTCGTTTTGCGCAAGTTCTCTTGCATAATCGTTATCCATAGTAACAATTGTTCTGTTTTCATTTTCGGCAAGATGCTTTAACATTGTTGATTTTCCAACCTGCCTTGCTCCTATAACAAGAACTGCTTTAAAGAAAGAATTCATTTCATTGAACTTTCTTTCAAGTTCTCTTTCAATATACATTTGAATCCCTCACTTTTTATGATAATCATATACTGCGCTTATATTTTATCTTAATATTTGCAATTTGTCAAGAATTATTCAAAACATTATATTAACCGATTATTGTTGATTATGCCGACAAAACAAGAGCCGCGGTTTTCCGCGGCTCTTAAATATTTATTCACTTCTGAGTGCGTCTATCGGGCTGAGTTTTGCCGCTTTGCGTGCAGGATATATTCCGAAGAAGAGTCCTGTTCCGCTTGAGAAAAGAAGCGCTAAAAGAATCAGCCATATGCTTATCTTGGGCGTTATATCAATTATAGCGCAGGCCCCGAAGGCTCCCGCGACTCCCAATATAACTCCGATAAGACCGCCTATCAGACATAGGATAATTGATTCCGTTAAGAATTGCATTGTTATTGCTTTTGTTTTCGCGCCGAGGGATTTTCGTATTCCGATTTCCCTCGTTCTTTCGGTTACGGAAACAAGCATTATATTCATAACGCCGATACCGCCGACAATAAGCGAAATCGCGCCGACGCCTGCAATAAAGATTGTTAAAACCTGCATAACGATATCAACGATTTCAATATATGTTGCCATATTCTGGGCGGTGTACATTCCCTTTTCGTAGTTACCGTGCGCCGCTTTAAGATAGTTTACGGTTGCATTTCCGACTGCATCGTAATCCATTCCCTCTTTTGCAATAACGAAAACGCTTGAAAGTTTTGCGCCGCTGCCTGTTATCTGCGTCAGCGTTGTGCAGGGCATAAACAGAGCAATAATCGGCTTATCTGACTGAGATTTGAACATCTCGCTAATTCCGCCGCCACCGCCGAGTGTGCTTGCAATTGAATCAACATTCGCAACTCCGCAGACTTTTATACTCATTGATTTTCCGCTTGAGGAAACAGTTATTGTTTCATTTGTTGCATCCTCATATCCGAAAACGGTTTTTGCAGATTCAAGTCCCATAACCGCAATCGGAGCGTTTGCATCATATTCCTCATCGGTGAAGAAGCGTCCGTGGTCACAGGTGTTTGTTAAAGCAAACTGAACATCGCTGTTAACGCCAACCATCATAACAGTTGCCTCGGTTGCGGTTTTGTTGATGACTGCTCTTCCGAAGCCCATAAGCATCGGCGAACAGCGCTCAACTCCGTTAACCTTATTCTTAATATTCGCAACATCATCAAGCGTTATATAATCATTATCTGTTGCCTGAGTTTCATCAACGCTGACAAGAACTGCATTTGAGCCCATATCCTGAATAAGACCGACGATATAGTCCCTGACGCCCGTTCCTGCTCCGACAATCATAATAACCGAGGTTATGCCGATTATTATACCGAGCATTGTCAGCAGAGAACGCATCCAGTTTGCCTTGATACACTTGATGGCGATTTTTAAACTCTCTGAAATATTCACTGAATTACCTCTCAGTTAACTCTTACTTTGAAGGTTTCTTCTTCATAGTCCGCAGCCGGAGTTGAAACAATTTTATCTCCGATGGAAAGTCCGCTGACAACCTCGTATGCGGTATCCGAGGTTGCGCCTGTTTCAATCTTGGTTTTTGAAACGGTTTCTTCTTCCTCATTATATTTATAAACATATGTTCCGTCTTTCTCAAGAATGATTGATTCAATCGGAACAACCGGAACTCCGCTGAAATCGCCTGTCTTGATTTCAACATTTGCTTCAAAGCCTGCAATAATATTATCATCGGGCTCATTAATTGAAACAACACATTCAACGCCTGCGCCTGAATCAGTCAGCGAAGAAAGTCCGCTGATTCCTGCCATTGAGCCGACCGAATCCATAATTGAGTTTGAGTTGCCGCCCGTTGCGGTCGGTGCGATTGAAATAATCTCGCCGCTATATGTTCCGAATGCTGATTTAACTGTTGCAGCCATTCCGACCCTGACTTTATGAACATCATATTCGCCGAGGGAAATCGTTGCAACAAGGTCTTTAAGATTTTCAACTTTAATGCCTGTCTGAAGTGCTGAAGTCTGAGCGCCTTTTTCAACATTACACTCGGTTACAACGCCGCTGATTGAAGAAACCCAACCTGCCTGAAGTTCGCTCTGCGCCTTTTTCAAGGTGTTAAGAGCGCTCTTTGAGGAATTCATAACCTGCTTCTGAGCGTTAACCGCAGTTGAATCCGCGCCGAGTGAGAAGATTTCTCTTTCAGCATAAAGCGCTGCCAACTGAAGTTCAACGGTTGTTAATTCAACATTTTCGCTGTGCGCAAAGGATTCGCCGATTTCGCTCCAGTTGATGCCTTCAACAGCCGCTTCAATTGTGTCAACAAGAACTCCGCTTTCAATAACGAGTTTTGTTTCATCAATAATTCCCTCTTTGATTGCTTTTGCAACAGCGTCGCCGACAACATCTGCAATCGCCTCGGGTTTATATGTTCCTTTAGCGATTTCATCAGCGATTGATTGCATAACAACTCTTGTTAAGGCATTGGTTGTTTCAATGTCGTCTGCAAGAGAATTAATAGTTGTAACAAGGTCTTCAAGCGCCTGAACTGCTTCGGCAAGTTCTTCTGCATAGGAAGCGCCGCCGGGAATAATCGGGTCTGCGCCGAGAACTGCTTTGCTGTTGCTGCTGAGCGCCTGATTATTCTGAGTTTTTTTATTTGATTGTTTCTCAATTTTCTTGAGTTCTTTTTCAAGCGGAGCAATCTTTTTGTTAACGGCGTTCAACTTGGCCTTTGATTCCTTCTGCGATTTAACGGCGTTATTATATGAAGCAGCCGCGTCGTTATATGTTACCTGAAGAGAACTTATCTGAGAATCAAGTTCGGTTGTATCAAAAGTTGCGAGTTTATCGCCCTTCTTAACCTTATCTCCAACCTTAACAAAAACTTCCTTGCAGTTTGCAATTGTTGAAGCACTGTATTCCCTGCTTGCGCCTGCGGAAATC
>JAFYFO010000125.1 GCA_017543725.1 Eubacterium sp. | reverse complement strand
GCGGAGACCCTCCCCTACCAACCTGCAACGCGAAACGCGAAACGAGCAACTCAATTAATTGTCCGAGCGAAGCGAGTAACCGAAATTCGTCATTCGTCACTCGTAATTCGCAGTTATAGGAAGTTTGCCGCAAACTTCCAGTATTCTTCCCCGAATTTTTCTTGCTTTTCTCTGAGGAAAATTGCAAAATCCTTTGCGTTAACATAGCCGTCCTTATTAAAATCATATCCCTCAAAAGCAAGCGCGCCAAAATCAACATCCTCATCTTCAACATCAATATGAACGCTGATATCTTTTCCGTTTTCGTTTTCAAAAACAAGGTCTAAATCATCAAAGGTGTTAACGCTCCAGGAGCCGTCTTCTGCGATGTAATAGGTTCTGTCATTTGCAAAGAATGTTGCATTTGAATAAGGAATATTATGGCTGTGGGAGCCGTCGGGGTTTTCCATAAGATAAGCCTTTCCGCTGACTGTTACGGCAGGTGTCGGAACAAAATTATCCTTATAGGTATCCTTGCAGAGAACACAGGTGAAAATCGAATATCCGTCGTCGTCAACTGTATAAGGAACAACGGTTTCTTCATAACTGTGGTTGATATAAACTTCAAACGGGCTTTCAACATCGCCAAATGAAAGATAGGAGTTGTTCGCTCCGCAGGTGAACGGCGTTTCGTACTGATGATCCGCAAGACTAAAATTGCCGTTGTTGAAATAATCGCCCGTGTAGTAAATCTTATCGGAAAAATCGCCGCCGAATTTAATATCAAGAACAAATCCTTCAAGCATTTCTTCGCTTATTTCAAAATATTTATTGCCGTTTTTCTCTTTTCCCTGATTTGCATCAAAGGTAAGATTTCCTCTGATATCGAAAGAAAGTATTTTTTCGGGATATGCTATAACCGCAAATTCTCCGACGGACCTCACAGAACTGACGGAAACAGTATATTTCCTGCCTGCCTCAAGTTTATATGTCAGGCAGAAATTAAGGTTGTTGCTCGATATATCGTCGTTCCTGCAAAGTTCCTCTTCGCCGTCGGACAGCACAGCGGTTAAATCAACATCGCCGGTTGAATAGATATTATATGTTTGCGAAACCTCCGGTGTAAAAGAATAGAGGCAGGTGTTTGAAACTGTTTCATCAACAAATTCATTATCGTTAACCGCGCCGGGTTCAAGGGGAATTTCGCTGAAAAGCGTATAGGGAATCGCCTTTGTTTTTGCATAAACGAGCGCCTCGGAACCCGAAAAAACCTTCATTGTGGCGTTTTCATACTTAATTCCCGAATCGTTTGTTCCGTAAATCTGTTTCCCGATTGTTGCGTTCAGCGGAACGGCAAGTTCATCAAGCAGCGGACAGTTCATAAAGCAATAGTTCCCTATTTTAACGAAGGAACTCAGCGATTCAAAAACAGCACTTTTCAGTGATGTGCAGCGGTGAAAAGCATAGTTTCCGACCGATGAAACGCTATACGGAATTTTAACGCTTTCAAGTTTATAGCACTGCTTAAAAGCGTTTTTGCTGACAAGCGTTACCGTATCGGGAATATCAACGCTTTTCATTGAAGTGCAGTGTTCAAAAGCATTTGCGCCGATTCTTTCAACCCCGAAAGGAATGATATATTCTTCAACTTCGGAATTATACGAAAGCGCATAGTTCCCTATGGTTTTGAGCGTTGATGGCAGTTCAACTTCACCGGCACAAACCTGATAAAGAAGATAGTTGCCCAGGGCTGTTATTCCCTCTTCAATGATAACCTTTTCAATTGAGCCGTCGCTTCTCCAGGTTGTCCACGGCTGAGAAGAATCGTCATTGTTCAAATTCGGAGTTGCTCCGCTTCCGCTTATTCTCAGCGTTTTCTCAGCGGCGCTGTATTCATAAAAGGTTTCGGAAGTTCCGAGCCTTGTTTTGGGAACAT
>JAFYFO010000124.1 GCA_017543725.1 Eubacterium sp. | reverse complement strand
CTGAAAATATTTAAAAACTCCCCTCATCCACCGCAAGCTATCTCTCTTCACCCAGGGAGAAAGGTGTTAGAATTTATCTATCTTTATAAGCCTTTCAACAACTATTTTTGAAACGATTCCGACAACTATTCCCGCAAGCGCACCGCTTATGAGCAAAACGGGCAGATAGTATACTATTCGAGGCGTTTGCAGGACGATTGCAGCAACAATTATCTGACCTATGTTGTGAATAGCGCCGCCAAGAACGGAAACGCCGAGAATTGAAAGCTTTTTGCTCTTCATTGCAAGAAGCATTACGAAAAAGGAAAGAATACCGCCTGCAAAGCTATAAAGCAGCGAAAATGCGCCCGAAAAGAGCAAGCCCGAAATCAGTATTCTAATCATTGAAATTGCAAACGCAGCCCTTTTATCAAGCAAATAAAGCGCTGCTAAAACAACCATATTTGCAAGTCCGATTTTAACCCCGGGAACACCGATATTAATTGGTATAAGCGTTTCAAGAAACGAAAGAGTAAACGCAAGGGCAATGCAAAGGGCAAAAACGGCAATCTTTTTTGTTTTCTTCATCGGGCCTCACCGTCCACCTCAGTTTTTTCGCCCTCAATGCTGACAACAACCTTATTGGGCAGGCATATTATGCTTTCGCCGCTTTTGCTGATAGCTCTATGGTTAACGCATATTTTATCGGGGCAATCAGCAGAGATAACACTAACCTTTTTGTTTTTAATCTCCACTGTATTGGTTATTGTTGAATCAATTTCAACATTATATATTGTATCTTCATCAAGCGGAAGGGTTGCAACGGTTTTTGAAGCAACCTCAATTCTGACATTGTCGCCGCCCGGCACAAGAAAATGAAGGGCGCAAAAAATCAAAGCCGCAATGCAAAGCAGGGCAGCCAAAACAATAATATCCCCTTTTTTTACGCCGATTTTTTTCATATTATGAGTATAACCCAATAACTATTTACTGTCAAATAACTATTGCAATTAATTGAATTATAGCGTATATTAAAAGCACTTAAGAGGTGTAAAAATGAAACTTAACCTTATGTTTTTTATTAACAGCATAATGCTCGGCGCAGGGCTTGCAATGGATGCCTTTTCGGTTTCGGTTGCAAATGCGCTTGCAAATCCGCAGATGAAAAAGCGAAAAATGCTGAGCGTTGCAGGCGTTTTCGCATTTTTTCAGTTTATAATGCCGCTAATCGGCTGGCTTTGCGTTAAAACAGTTGTTAATTATTTTGAGGCATTTGAAAAATTCGTTCCGTATATAGCGCTCGTTTTGCTTGTTTATATCGGTGGCAAGATGATTTTTGACAGCCTTAAAAAAAGCGGGGATGAAGAGCCCGTTAAGCTCGGCGCAGGAACTCTTATTGTCCAGGGAATTGCAACCTCAATAGACGCACTTTCCGTTGGCTTTACAATAGAAAAATATTCCTTTTCTTCTGCGCTGATTTCCTGTTTGATTATTCTTGCTGTAACCTTTATTATCTGTGTTGCAGGCTTGATTATCGGCAAAAATGTCGGCAACAAATATTCAAAAAGCGCCCAGATTATCGGCGGAATTATTCTTATATCCATTGGCATTGAAATATTCATAAAGGGGATAATTTGATATGGATAAAAAACTTAAAAAGCAAATAATTTTCTGCATTGCATTCTATTTTATTTTCTTCAGCGTTCTGATGATAATCGGAACCTTTTTTGACCTTGAAATTAATAAGGCGCTGTTTGATTACGAGAATAAATTCGGCGTTTTTCTCGGAAGATGGGGCATGCACCCAATGTATATCCTTCCGCTTATCGCATATTCAATGCTGATTGCAGCATACCACAAAACTGACGAAGCATTTGATATCGCCACCAGCATCTTCCCGTTTTTCAGATATCTGAAAAACAACAAAGTAACTCATTTTATCGGCTTTGCTTTGCTCCACGCACTCTATGCTTTCTTTGCATATATGGCATTTCAGTCGAGCAACGATTTTCTGAATAATGTAATGAGTATTACAAACGGCTATAATCTTCAGGATTTGCTGATAAACGGCGGTTGGTCAAAAACTCCTGCGGTTATTATGTGGACTCTTCTAAGGCTTGCATTCGTTCTGATTTTTGTCATCTTTTTTGCAAAGCTTGATAAGAAATACAAAAGAGCGCTTGAATTTATGGCAATTGCAGGGCTTGCGGTATACTACGGAAGCGATATTATCAACGATATCAAGGCGCATTTCCACCGCATACGTTTCAGAGAAATGGTTGCTTATTCAGCAGGACTTGTTAATGAGGACGGCTGGAGCTCCAGAGGTTCAAACATTCTGCTTAAGGAATGGGTTGAAACAACGGATTTTTCAGCATTTGACAGAT
>JAFYFO010000123.1 GCA_017543725.1 Eubacterium sp. | reverse complement strand
GGTAACGGTAAGGCTTCTTGCTGGGCTTATGGCAAACGGCAGCGAAGCGGAACAAAAAGCGAGCAAGGGCAAGGATATTTCGCCGCTGTTCACCGGAGGCAAAGCGGATTATATCAACAGCATAACAGCCCTTGCCTCGCCCCATAACGGAACAACCGCCTATGATATAGACCATGAAGAAGAAGCGGGAAGCAAATCCCAGAACCTTCTCAGCAATATTATGGCAAAGTTCAACACTCCCGAAACGGACGGCAGAGCGAGTTTTGACTATGCAAACTATGATATGTTCATTGATAACGCGCTTGAAATAAACAGCAAAATTGAAACACTTGAAAATGTTTATTATTTCTCTGTTCCCTGCAATTCAAGCATTAAACAGAAGGACGGAACATATCTTCCCGATGAAAGCAAAACCGAAAAGATGTTTATTCGCAGTTCAATTCTTATGGGCAAACTTAAAGAAACAACTCCGAAAGGCTTTATTGTTGACGAAACCTGGTTTATGAACGACGGACTTGTTAACACGGTTTCAGCCCTTGCCCCAATCGGAGCGCCTCAGAAAGAGTTTGACGAAAAAAACATCTCCCGCGGAGAGTGGAACATAATGCCGATTTATGACGGCGACCATATGTCCCTCCAGGGCGGAATGACCGTCAAAAACGAGATTAAGGAATTCTATTTGAATCATCTTGAAATGATAAATTCGTTGGAATAAAAAAAAGCGTCTGCCTCATTCTTGTGAGGCAGGCGTTTTTTCTTTTTCTTCTTCCATTTTCAGCAGTTGTTTTCTCTTGGCGAGATAAATGATAATCAGCGGAATATCCGCAAAAAGCCACGCCGCGGGAGCCGCATAGCAAACCGCTGTGAATCCGATTATTTTTGAAAAGATGAAAGCGATTGAAATTCTTCCGATAAATTCGCCCGCGCCCGCAATCATATTTGCATAGGTGAAGCCGAGCCCCTGCAGGGAGTTTCTTAAAACAAAGAGAACGGCAACAAGGCTGTAGCACTGAACGGTTGCAAGCAGATATCGCTGAGCGGCGTGCATTATTTCGGGATTCTGTTCCTTCATAAAGATTGAAACCATCGGCATACCGATAAGATAAAGCGTTATGCTCATAAGCACCGAAACTCCGAGGTCGAGAAGGAAAATACTGCCTATGG
Organism: Eubacterium sp.; assembly: GCA_017543725.1. Lineage (GTDB taxonomy): Bacteria > Bacillota > Clostridia > Oscillospirales > Acutalibacteraceae > Eubacterium_R. Next base: position 952 of record JAFYFO010000123.1, on the reverse strand, counting down.
ATTTCGTTATTCTCTTATAGTTTTTAGCGCCGTAGTTCTGACCGACAAAGGTCTGAGTTGCAACGCCCAGAGCGGACATCGGCAGATTTGTTAAGTTTTCAACCCTGCCTGCGGCGGTGAAGCCTGCGATAACGTTTGCGCCGAAGGAATTAACCGCGCTTTGCAAACACATTGTTCCGACGGAAGTTATAGTGAACTGGAGAGAAACGGGAATTCCGAGTTTAATCTGCTCAAGTGCGGTTTTCAGATTCGGTTTCAAATCGTTTTTCGTTATCTGAACATCTGAGTTCAGTTTTATGATATAAAATCCCGTCAGCGTTGCGGCTAATATATGGGAAATAAGGGTTGCCGCCGCCGCGCCTTCAACTCCCCATCTGAAATGTTTAACAAAGAGCAAATCAAGAAGGAAATTAACGAAAACCGTTGCGGTGAAATAGTAAAGCGGCTTTTTGCTTTCGCCGACAGCCCTTGAAATAGCCGTGAAATTGTTTGAAAGCATCTGAAAGGGAACTCCGAAATAAAGGATATTAACATATGCCGCAGAGAGTTTTATGATTTCTTTCGGCGTTCCGATAAGTTTTAAAAGAGGCGTTGAAATAATATGGGCGATTATAACGATAAAAACGCCGATTGAAAAAGCAACAACGATGCTGCTTCCTGCGTAGTGGGCAACTTTTTTTGAGTTTCTTGCCCCGAAAGCGTGGGCAACGGGAATTGTAAATCCGCTTGTCAGCCCGAGCGCCGCGCCGATTATGAAAGAATTTATTGAGCCGACATTTCCAACTGCCGCAAGCGCGTCCGTGCTGACATATCTGCCGACAATAATATTGTCAACAAGCGCATAGTTGTATTGAAGAAGCGAAGAAAACATTATCGGAAGTGCGAAAAGAATAATGTTTTTCAGCGCATTCCCTTCAAGCATATCAATTTTTCTTTTCATTTTTTCTCCTGT
>JAFYFO010000122.1 GCA_017543725.1 Eubacterium sp. | reverse complement strand
TCAGGCAATCGGCGAAATTCACTTTACTCAGGACACGGCGGACGGCAATTTCACGGGCTACGCTTCCTGGGCTGAAAAACCGTATAACAGAAAGATATGGACGGCAGTTGAAAGAGCAAGGGCAATGAGCAACGTTAATGCGAAAAGCGATTTTGATTCACCTTCGTTTAAAGACAGAGTTCTTCTTCTTTCAACAACCCATTTCGGTCTTGCAACCCCTGTTTTAAACATTCAGCGCGAGAAAAAGGCGAATGAACTTGCTAAAAAGATTATTGAAGAAGAAAGCACTGCGCTTGAAAAAACAAAGAAACTGACTCTTTATAATATTTCAGATTCAAATTTCCAGTGCGTTCAACTCAAAGTTAATTCAGATATCAAAAACGCCGCTCAGATAAAACTCAGCGCAAAAGACCTTGAGGATTATGCCATCATTCCGATGGACGATGATATGCAAAGCGTTTTTGCAATGATGAAGTTCAAAAACGCAAGGGATAAATATGAAATATCCGTTTCATCAAAACCCGAAACAATAACTCCTCAAACAGATTATTCGCTTAAAACGGATAATCTTGAAATGCGCTTTTCCGTTCACGGAAATCTTTATTCCGTTTTTGCAAACGGCAAAAAAATCGGCGATGAAAACTTCCTTAAAAGTTTTATAACATATGATAAAACTCAGTATTATTTTGAAAACATCAGCGCAAGCGCTCTTTCTCTCGGAGGAAGCGCAAAGGGAATCAGGGTCAGCGGAATAATCAATCTTCCCGAGCAAACGGAGCAGGGCAATTTCACCTTTGATTTCTTCACAATGAAATCAAGCGGCGCAATATTTGTTAAAACAACCGTTAATTATCCCTATACTCCTGAAACAACTTCAATATCAACCGAAAATTCCTCACTCGGAAGATATTCGGATATGAATTGGAAAGAGGCTGTTCCGTTCCAACTCACCCCTGATTTAGGCGGCGATATCTCGGTTATAAAGAGAAACTTTATGGACGATATTTCTTCTTTCAGAACTCAGTCCTTCCCGGAATGTGATGAGAAAAACAAGAAGATTTATTCCTTCAATCATCAGTTAACTGCAGGTTTAATCGGCTTAACAAACGGAGAAACGGGAATTGCAATTGCAAACGCAAGGCAGGTTCTTAATTCAATGGCTCATTGCCCGATGAGGCTTGATGAGGATAAAACCGTTCATATGAGCCCCTTCGGAACATACTACGGTCCTCAGCGCCACCACTGGGGCAGGGCAAATGATGAAATTCTTGCAACCTATGTTCTTGTTACTCCCCAGGGAAAATCGCTTGCGCCCGCTTATAACGGCAACAGCGAAACGGCTATGATGGGAATTTTCGCCTTTGAAGGCGCTCAGCCCGAAGGCGAAGAATTAAAAGAAATTCTTGCCTTTGCAGACGGCGCAGTTGCAGCGGATAACGAAGAGGGAATTTTAATTCCGTTTTATGGTGATAATGTTTCATTCAAAGAGGCAAAAGCGGATTCAATTGACGAAAGCAAACTTAAAAACCCGATTATGACAGGTTTTGCAGGCAACCTTAAAAACTATGTAACAAAAGGCTCCAAAGCAATCCGCCATATCATCAAATCACAGCGAAAAGCAAAATAAAAAACGCCATCTCGAAAGAGATGGCGTTTTTTATGAATTGAGAATTATGATTTAAGAATGAAGAATTTCGGGTCTTGCAGACAGCTATTATATTCGGTCAAATGAAACAGCAATGCTTCCTCAAAAAAAGTAGGGGAGGGTCTCCGCGCCCTCCCGGAAAAAATTACGAATTACGAATGATAGATTGTCAATTCAAGTGCAACACTTTAACAAATAAGAGGAAAGAACCTCGTTAGGAGTTTTAAAACCAAGACGTTTTCGAGGACGATTGTTAAGAAGATTAACAACAAACGCAAGTTGTTTATCATC
>JAFYFO010000121.1 GCA_017543725.1 Eubacterium sp. | reverse complement strand
TCCTTTAATGTAAAATAAATATAATTTAACAAGATTATTATAGCATTATTTGATTTAATCGTCAACAATTGATTTAATTGTTATGCTAATAACTTAAAAATCAGGAGGGCTCTGCCCTCCCGATTTTGATTTTATAAACTTATACAGGATGAATCTTATTTTCTATATCGCTGTGTTTTGAATCGAGGGAGTATTTCTTATCTCTTCTCTTTTCAAAGAACTTAACGGCAACTGCGCCGAACTGCGCATAGGAAAGAACATCTTCATCACTTTCGCAGAACTCCTGAATTTCACTTCTGAACTGCTCAATGGTGTCATTAAGAAGGTCTGCGGGACGGCAATTGATGATTTCATCATCGCCGACAATCTTCTTTCTGACCTCAGGGTCGATTTCGCAGGGAGTTTTGCCGTACTTTCCTGCAACCATATCCTTGAATTCCTTTGTTACCATTTTATATCTTTCGCCCATTATAACATTGAAAACAGCCTGGGTTCCGACAATCTGTGATGTTGGAGTAACAAGCGGAGGATATCCCGAATCTTCACGAACTCTCGGAACTTCTGCAAGAACTTCTTCAAGTTGGTCTTCTTTGCCTGCCTGTTTGAGTTGACTGTTGAGGTTTGAAAGCATTCCGCCGGGAACCTGATAGAGAAGAGTGTTTGCATCAACTCCGAGCATTTTAGTGTCAAGAAGCCCTTCGTCGATATATTTCTGCCTTAAAGGAGCAAAGAAATTTCTTATTTCACTGAGCGCTTTAAGGTCAAGTCCGGTATCGTATTCGGTTCCTTTGAGCGCAGCAACCATTGATTCTGTTGCCGGATGGGAAGTTCCCATTGCAAGCGGCGACATAGCGGTATCAATAGCGTCAACACCTGCTTCAATACCCTTCAAATGTACCATTGAAGCAAGACCCGAAGTATAATGAGAATGAAGTTGAATCGGAATTTTAACCGTTTCTTTAAGCGCCTTAACCAAATCATATGTTCCGTACGGCGTTAAAAGACCTGCCATATCTTTTATGCAGATTGATGAAGCGCCTGCTTCTTCGAGTTGCTTTGCATAATTGCAGTAGTATTCAAGGTCGAAAACAGGTCCGGTTGTGTATGAAATAGCCGCCTGAACATGACCGCCGTATTTATTGGCGGAATTGATTGCAGTCTGCAGATTGCGAACATCATTCAGAGCGTCGAATATCCTCATTATATCAATGCCGTTATCAATACTCTTTTTAACGAAGTAATCAACAACTTCATCGGAATAATGACGGTAGCCAAGCATATTCTGACCCCTGAAAAGCATCTGAAGTTTTGTATTCGGGCATTTCTCACGAATTATTCTGAGCCTCTCCCACGGGTCTTCATCAAGGAATCTGAGGCAGGAATCAAAAGTTGCACCGCCCCAACATTCAAGTGAATGAAAACCTATTTTATCCATTTTTTCAAGAATGTCAACAAATTCATCCGTTCTCATTCTTGTTGCAAGCAAAGACTGATGCGCGTCACGCAAAACAGTTTCGGTTATTGCAATTTTAGACATTTATGTTACCTCTTAATTCATTGTGATAAGCGTTGCGCCTGCTTCAACGGTGTCGCCCTTTGAAACATTGACGCTTGCGATTGTTCCGTTCTGGGGAGCAACGATATCGTTTTCCATCTTCATTGCTTCAAGAACAACAAGAACATCGCCCTTATTAACAGAAGCGCCTGAGGAAACCTTTATATCAAGAATGTTTCCGGGCATCGGAGCGTCCACTTTAACGCTTCCTGCCGAACCGGAAGAAGCAGGTGCAGGTGCCGGAGCCGCTTCCTGAACAGCGGGTGCGGGAGCAGCCTGGGGAGCAGGTGTTGAAACAGGAGCGGCAGCAGGTGCTGATGCGCCTTCTTCAACTGAAACATTATAAGGTGTTCCGTTAACATAAATAGTATAGTTTTTCATATTAATATCCTCCATATTTTAACTGAATTATTTAACAGAGTGTTTTCTCGGAAGGGTTGTTTCTCTTTTTCCGGAAAGCATATCAAGAGCGGCAAAAAGTTTTGCCCTTGTTTGTTCGGGAGTGAAAACATCATCTATTGCTCCGCTTGCCGCTGCGGCAAATGCAGAACCGATTGTTTCTTTATATTCTTTTTCAAGCGCTTCCCTGCTCTCTCCGTCGGCAAGTCTTGAGCCCCAGAGGAACGCAACAGCGCTTTCTGTTTCAAGCGGTGAAACGACCGCGTTATCCCAAGCGAAAGTTAAATCGGAATTAGAGCCTTTTCCCGCAAGAACAATATACGCCGCGCCGACAGCCTCTTTAGTTATAAGGCTGATTTTAGGGCAGGTTGCGGAAGCGAATGCTTCCGTTAATTTTGTTATAGCGGTTAAAACAACAGCGTCTTTACCCTTTTTAACTCCGCAGCCGTTTGCAATTGTTATAATCGGCAGGCTGAAAGCGTCGCAAAGATTAATGAGCGCCTGAGCCTTATATGCACAGCAGGGGCAGAGTTCTTTTTCGCCGAAGGAAATAATTCCGACTGCTTCTCCTCCGACCGAAGCAAGAGCGGTCATAGCGTTGCATCCGTAATCGGGCTTTAATTCAACAACGCTTCCTGAATCCGCAACAGAATTAACAATCTCTTTAAAATCAAGTTCTTCACAAGGTATTACAGCGCTTTCACACGGCTCGAATATTCCGCCGATTTCAAGATTGTTTGAAGGAAGGATTGAAATAATACTTTTAACTTTATCGAATGCGCTTTCAATATCCTT
>JAFYFO010000012.1 GCA_017543725.1 Eubacterium sp. | reverse complement strand
GTGTTTGAATGGTCTTTTCTCGTTTTTCCTTCGCCGATACCCTTATCTTTAAGCCTTGAAAGAGAGGGCAAAACATCAATCGGGGGAAGAATTCCGCGGCGGTACAAATCACGGGAAAGAATAATCTGACCCTCGGTGATGTAGCCCGTTAAGTCGGGAATCGGGTGGGTTTTATCGTCTTCGGGCATTGAAAGAATCGGAATCATTGTTATTGAGCCGTCCTTGCCCTTCTGCCTTCCTGCTCTTTCATAAATTGAAGCAAGGTCGGTATACATATAGCCGGGATATCCGCGTCTGCCGGGAACTTCTTTTCTTGCCGCGGAAACCTCGCGCAGAGCGTCTGCGTAGTTGGTTATATCCGTCATAATAACAAGAACATGCATTCCCTTATCAAAAGCAAGATATTCAGCGGCGGTCAGCGCCATTTTCGGAGTTGCAATTCTTTCGATAGCGGGGTCGTTTGCAAGGTTTGAAAACATAACCGTTCTGTCGATAGCGCCCGTTTCTCTGAAAGACTGAATGAAGAAGTTTGATTCTTCAAAAGTTATACCCATAGCGGCGAAAACAACCGCAAATTTTTCATCTTTTCCGCGAACTTTTGCCTGGCGGGCAATCTGAGCGGCAAGTTGAGCGTGGGGCAATCCCGAAGCCGAGAAAATCGGCAGTTTCTGACCGCGGACAAGCGTGTTGAGTCCGTCTATTGCGGAAACGCCTGTCTGGATGAATTCCTGCGGATACGCTCTTGCGGCGGGATTCATCGGAAGTCCGTTGACATTCATTCTTTTTTCGGGGATTATTTCGGGACCGTCGTCGATAGGTCTTCCGAGTCCGTCGAAAACTCTTCCGAGCATATCTTCCGAAACGCCGAGTTCCATCATTCTGCCGAGGAATCTGACTTTGCTGTTTGAAAGGTTGATTCCCGTTGACGGCTCAAACAACTGAACGAGAGCGTCGCTTCCGTTTATTTCAAGAACACGGCAGCGCCTTGTTTCGCCGTTTGAAAGTTCAATTTCGCCGAGTTCGTCAAATTTAACTCCCTCAACTTTTCTGACAAGCATAAGAGGACCTGCAACTTCTTCAACCGTTCTGTATTCTTTAGGCATCAGTATTCCTCCTTTGCGTTAATAACTTCGTTTATATCGCTGTCGAGAAGAGAAAGAGTTTTTTCAAATTCAAAGTCTATATCTTCCTCTTTAACATATTTGAATCTTCCGATTGCTTCTCTTGAAGGAACGGCAACAAGTTTTTCAATGTTGGCGTTTAAATCAAGAGCGGCGTTTGCCTTATCATAGTATTCAAGAACAAGGCTCATCATATAGAATTGCTTTTTGAGCGATGAATAAGTGTCAACCTCGTGGAAGGCAAGTTGATGAAGGAAGTCTTCACGAATACTTCTTGCAGCCTCCATTTTAAGTCTGTCGGTTGCCGAAAGAGCGTCCATACCAACAAGTTTAACGATTTCATCAAGGGACGCCTCGTCTGAAAGAAGTCCCATCATTCTTGTTCTCAGTGTTGTCCACTGAGAATTAACATTTTCATTAAACCATTTGCCGAGGTTATCCGCATAAAGCGAATAGGAAGTCAGCCAGTTGATAGCGGGGAAGTGGCGCTTGTATGCAAGAGCGCTGTCCAGTCCCCAGAAAACTTTAACAATTCTGAGCGTTGCCTGAGAAACGGGCTCGGAAATATCACCGCCCGGGGGCGAAACCGCTCCGATAACGGAAAGCGCGCCTTCCTGATTGCCGCTGCCGAGAACTTCAACTCTTCCCGCTCTTTCATAGAACTGAGCAAGGCGGGAGCCGAGGTATGCGGGATAGCCCTCTTCGCCGGGCATTTCTTCAAGTCTGCCGCTCATTTCACGAAGCGCCTCAGCCCAACGGGAAGTTGAATCCGCCATAAGAGCAACGGAATATCCCATATCCCTGAAGTATTCAGCGATTGTTATTCCTGTGTATATGGACGCTTCACGCGCCGCAACGGGCATATCGGAAGTGTTTGCGATAAGAACAGTTCTCTCCATAAGGGATTTGCCTGTATGGGGGTCGATAAGTTCGGGGAACTCGTTTAAAACATCCGTCATTTCGTTTCCGCGTTCTCCGCATCCGATATAAACAACGATATCCGCCTCAGCCCATTTTGCAAGCTGGTGCTGTGTTACGGTTTTTCCGCTTCCGAAAGGACCCGGAATAGCCGCAACGCCGCCCTTTGCAATCGGGAAAAGTGCGTCAACAACACGCTGACCCGTTATGAGGGGCATATCGGGGGAAAGTTTTTTCTTATAGGGTCTGCCCTGGCGAACAGGCCATTTCTGCATTAAAGTTATGCTGAAGTTTTCGCCGTTTTCGCCCTCAAGTTCGGCGATTTTTTCAACAACCGTGAAATCGCCCTCGGAGATTGATTTAACAGTTCCTCTCATTCTCGGGGGAACCATTATTTTATGTCTGACTATATCGGTTTCCTGAACATATCCGAGTTCGTCGCCCGAAACAACTTTATCGCCTTCCTTTGCAGTCGGGATAAAGTGCCATTTAACATCCCTTGATAAAGAGGGAACTTCAATTCCTCTTTGAAGATTATTTCCCGAAAGTTCCATAATCTTTTCAAGAGGACGCTGAATTCCGTCGAAAATTCCTTTTATAAGTCCGGGTCCGAGTTCAACGCTGAGAGGTTCGTTTGTTGATTCAACAGGTTCGCCCGTGCCGAGTCCCGAAGTGTCTTCATAAACCTGAATTGAAGCCTTGTCACCGTGCATTTCAATAATTTCGCCGATAAGTCTGTGTTCGCTGACTCGAACAACGTCAAACATATTGGCGTCCCTCATATCCTTTGCAACAACAAGGGGTCCCGATACTTTTAATATTGTACCTTTACTCATATTCGTACCATCCGTTTTCACTATACATATATAGTTAGTTTACTATATCAGAGCCAACCGCTCTTTCAACGAAAGAAGAAACCTGCTCCATTCCGAAACCGTTGTTTCCGAAAACACCGGGGATTGGAATAATTGCCGGAAGCGCTTCATCGTTGTATCTGGAAAGTTCATTTTGTATTTCCGAGGCTATGTTTTCCGTTATAAAAATAACCCCGTAGCCGTTTTCGGAAATGCTTCTGATAGTTTTAACCGCCTGAATACTGCTTTCAACAGGGAAAATCGTTATGCCCAGCGATGCAAAACCGTAAATACTGTTTTTATCGCCGACAGCCGCAATCTTAAACATACACCTCACGCATCCTTTCCCTGATTATATCGTTTGAAATACGGCTTTGCTTAGCCGAAAGAATGATTCTCAGACATTTAATTTCGTTTTCTTTTGCAAGAAAGTATGCGGCAACGGGAGAAATTCCGAAAACCGTCATTTTCGATTTTTTAATGATTGAAATCATTTTATCATCGCAGTATTTTTCAAATTGAGAGGGGCTTTCCTCAAACGCCGCGGCAAATTCTTCAAATCCTTTTAATTTAAGAAATTCGCTCAGTTCATCTTCTCCCGATAAAGCGGCGCTGATGAACTCTTTTTTATCAAGCAAAGCATTTTTTGCTATTGAAGCGTTTAAAAAAGCCGAACTTTTCTTTGTTTTAATCGCTCTGAAAGCGGTTTTTATATTTGAAGAGAGGCAAAAAATATTTGCGTATTCTTTAAGAATTTCGTCGCCGCCCTCGCTCAGTGAAATCATTGCTTCAAGCGCCGCCGTATCGCAAACAGCGTCGCAAAGCTGAGCGTTTTGCGTTTTTGCAAGAATCTGAGCCGCATCTTCGGCAGCAGCGCTTATATAATCGGGAAGTTTTTTGAAATCGCGCGCTGAAATTGCTTCAATCATATCCTGCGGGGAAACAATGCTCGGAGAGAGCATATAATCCTCGGCGCTGTAATTCATAACCTCGCTTTTTAAAATCGCCTTGATGTTATGAAAATCGTTTTTAACAACAAACGCTTTCAGAATTTCTGCTTCGGGCGCGGATTTAATGATGTAATCCCAAACCTCGTTAAGATTTTCATCAAGACGGGAAGAATAATCATCGCCGCTGATTTCATAGCCCTTATCATTGAGAAGCGAAACTGCTTTTTCATAACTTTCAGCGCTGATTAACTGCTCGAAATCGCTTTTTGTCAGCAATTCGTTTTCCCTGGCGCGAAGAGAGGCAACGGCAAAAAGATAATCTATGTTTTTCATATTGCCTCCAATCAGTTAAACAAAATGCCGTTTAATGCGTCGCGGAGTTCATCGCGCTTTGAAGCGGCAATTGAATCAAATGAACAATTGATATCAATATCGCCGTATATCAGAATGAATCCGCCGTTTATAGGGGCGGTGTTTCCAAGCGCAATTTCGCCGCCTTCAAGGGATTTATTAACCTCGTCAAGGAAGTTTTCGGGGAGGGAGGATTTATCCTTCTGCGAAAGGCAGAGCAAGCCCTTTCCCTCTTTTGCGTTTGAAAGAATCAAGCCTTTGAGAATTTCAAAATATTCTTTTTCGGGGAGATTTCTGATTTCATCAAGCGCTTTTTCAAGCATTTCATCAATGATTTCAAGTTTTGATTTGAGCAGGATTTTATTTTTGGCAAGTTCCGAGGAAGAAACAGCGCTCTGCCTGATGTTTTCAAGTTTTTTAGCGTTTTCCGCGCTGCTTTCTTCAAGAAAAGCCTTTGCTTTTTCTTCTGCTTCTTTAATTATCGAGTTTGCTTTTATGCCTGCATCATCAATAACTGAGCGACAACGGTCATCTGATTCATATTCAATTTGAGAAATAATCTTTTCAAGACCTGTCATATTGATTCACCTTTTAAAAATTTAATCTTAAGATCATAAGGATAGACATAAGAAGTGCAAGAACGGCATAGGTTTCAACCATTGCCGAAAGAACCATCGCTTTTGACTGCTGTTCGGGCTTCTTTGCAACAACGGAAACGCCGCCTGCAGCAACTTTTGCCTGATAAACCGCTGAGAAATATCCGACTATTGCCATGGGAAGGCAGGCGAATAAAATCTGAGCGCCCTGGGCTGTTGTTAAAGCAACGGGATTTCCCGAGAGAAGTTGGATTTTAATCATAACCATAATTGCGGTGATGAAACCGTAGAGTCCCTGAGTACCGGGGAGAATCTGAAGAATAAGAACCTTTGTGAATTTTGAAGGGTCTTCAGAGATAAGACCTGCAGCAGCCTCACCAACTGTTCCAACACCTCTTGCCGAGCCAACTCCGCTGAAAAGAGCGGCAAGCGCAGCGCCTAAAATTGCAAGTGCTAAACCTAAATTAGCCATTATTTGTTTCCTCCTTGAACTTAAATGTTTTTGAATTTACTTTAAGAGGGTTAAAGGCGTTTCCGCCGCCCTCATAAAACCTTGAGAAGAATTCAACGTATTGCAAACGGTTTGTGTGAACATATGCTCCGATGATGTTTATACCGAAGTTTATTGTGTGACCGAATATAAATACGAAGATGAATAAAACTGTTTTTATAATCATATTCTGAGGCAGCGTTCCCATCATATTGACAACGGAGCCGATAATTCCCGTAACAAGTCCGAGAGCGAGCAGCCTTGAATATGAAAGAATATCCGAAAGATATCCCGAAACCGTGTTATAAAGCGCGTAGAGCCCTGCGCCGAGTTTTCCTCCGATGCTTTTTGACTCTCTTCCCGCTGTCAGGATTATCAGAGCAACGCCTGCAAGAGCAATATATTTGCATATGTTTTTAAGTCCCGACGGAACATCAATAATCATTCCCGCGAGAATCGGTGCAACTCCGCCGACAGCCATATAGATTGAAAGCGTGTCGCATACTGCGCCGAATTTTTCGCCCTGCTGCCACAGCATATATCCTTTTATTCCAACGCCGACAAAGAGATGAATAATTCCGAAAAGGAAGCAATAGAGCATTGTTATCATCAAATCGTCGCCGGCAGGGTTTAGCCAGACATGCAGCCGCATTTCGGGAAGACCGAGATAGTTCGTTCTTATGATATTTATCAAATCGCCGAAGAAACTTCCGAACATAATTCCCCAGAAAGTTGTTGAAACTCCGCAGAAGAAATACATTAAAACGGTTTTCCTCTTCTGCCCTTCGGGCTTTGCCTTGAGCAGAACAAGAGCGGTTGCGATAACCATAAGCAGTCCGTAGCCCGCGTCCGAAAACATCATACCGAAGAAAACATAATAGAAGAAACTCATTATTGCATTCGGGTCGATATCGCGTTTTCCGGGCAGCGCATACATTTCGGTTATCCCTTCAACGGGGGAGGCAAAGGTGTTGTTTTCAAGTAAAACGGGAACATCCTCTTCCTCGTCGGGAACGCTCAGCGCAACCGCCGCCGAGAATTTTTCCTCAAGCGTCTTTGCGGTTTTTTCGCTGTCTTTTTCGGGAATAAATCCCGAAAGATAAATGATATTATCCGTTACCGAAATATCTTTGAGCGCTTCATATTTATCTATTTTCAAAGTCAGAAAATCAATCAGAAAGTCGATATCGGGAAGATATTCGGCGTATGCTTTGATTTCATTTTGCAAATCGTCGATTTTTGATTGAAGAGCGCTTATTTTTTCGCTGTTTTTCCTGATTGCCTCTTTTGCTTCTTCGTTGCAAAGTTCATTTGGCTTTGCAAAACCGAGAGTTCTCAGCGCTTCAAGCATTTTGCCCTCTTCGCTTTTAAGGCAGAGAACTGCGGCGCAGGAAAGAACTTCCGTTGAATAAACTATTTCAGCGTCGTAATTCTCAATTTCGCTGTCTGTTTTTGCAAGGCTTTCCTTGAGCGCGCTTTCGCTCATATAGCAGGGAAAAGTTCCGATTAAAAGCGAAGTATATTTTGTGGTTTTCGTTTTCATCGAAACATCAAGCCCCTCCCAGACTGAAAGAGAAGAGTTTGAGGTTTCAAGCCTGATGATTTCTGCTTTTGAATCCGTTATTTGCTTTTCGGTTTCGATAACCCTGCTGCATTTTTCAAAAATGACATCGGTTGTTTTTTCTTTTTTGCCGTATTCTTCAAGCGATATTTCCCCGGGCGGTCTGAAAGAGTCGATTAAAGAACTCTTTGCCGTTGAGAAGACTCCGAGAATTTCCCTTGCCTGAACTGCTTTTGATTTCATCTTTTCAAGTTGGGAAATATTTATCGCAGTGTCAAGGCTTTGCATACTGTCTGCATTTTCGTGACGGGTTATCTGAATAATTCCTTTTCTCTGCAGATAATCAACAATGTTTTTGCTGTTTGCAAGCGCCGATATCACTTCGATTTTCAGCATATTTAATTTTGCCGTAAGTCCTCACCTCGATTCACGGTGGTAAAGATGTTTTACTTAAGAATGATTTGTTTAACAGCCGCCGTAACTTCGGAAAGTTTTTGCTCGCTTTCCTCTTTAAGACGCTGCGCGGTCAACTGTGCTTCCTTCTGCGCGCTGTCAAGCATATCGCCGGCTTCGTTATTTGCGCTTTTTGCAGCGGCTTCATATTCCTTTGAAGCCTTCAACTGAGCGTTTTCAACTATTTCTTTCGCCTTTGTTTTGGCTTCGGATATGATTTCTTCCGCTTTTTTTCTCGCGTTTTGTTCGTTAACAGCGATTTCGCTTTCTTTTTTGAGAACTTCGCTGAGCATTTCGGAAACCATTAAATCACCTTCTTATATATTATCTTTTGTAATATACCACAATAAATTTT
>JAFYFO010000011.1 GCA_017543725.1 Eubacterium sp. | reverse complement strand
TTCCGATAACTTTGAAGGTTTCTTTTATTGATTCGCCGAGTTTTCCGCTGAAAATGCTCGGCTCCGTTGAAGAATCATAGGTATATTCGCCCGGCTCGGCGCAAACTTCAACAATCTTGCCCTGCTCAACGATTATCATACACTGTCCGTCTGCAACTGCAATACCCGAACCGTTTGATATGATATTATCGTTTCCTCTTGTGTTTGATGAGCGTGATGATGTTCTTTTCTGTCCTTTAACAACAAGAACATCTTTATCAAGCGCGTCGCAGTAGCAAAACTCCTTCCACTGGTCTGCAAGTGTTCCTCCAAGTGCTCCCGCACCTGCTTTAATAAGTCCCATAATCGTTCCCCTTTCATATTATTTAAACAAAAATAGACTTCATCAAGGATATTATAATATAAATTTTTTATAAATTCAACAATTTCATTTGACAAATGCCATATTTACATATATAATGTATGTGTATTGGTATCAAAATTAATTGAGGAGAGGATAGAGTGAAAAAGAAATTCGTTGAAGCAGAAATTGAAATCACCCAGTATACTATAACCTCAACTATAACCACCAGCGACGACCTTGGTAACGGAGACGATTATAACTGGGAATTCTAAAAAGCAGGATTGATGTTTTGAATCAAGCCTGTTTTTTATCCGTATAAAAATATTAAAACTCTTTGAGCGTTATGCCCAAAGAGTTTATTTTTTTAGAAATTATCAAGAAGTGATTTATAGAATTCGCAGTAATCGGAGCGATTTTCCTCCGTGAACGCCATTGCCGCTCTCGGGTGGCGGTTCAGTTGCCCCGTGAACATATACTGCAAATCAAAGCCCCAGTTTATTCCGCTTTCTTTAAGCGGAATCATATAGTTTTCAATAAAGGTCAGTATTCCGTAGAGATTATACTTCGGGTTTCTTAAAAAGCCGAGAAGAAGTTCCATCTGGCAGTTGCCCGCGCCTCTGCCCATTCCCATTGCGGTTGCGTCAAGATAGGAAATACCATAGGAGAGCATTTCAATAGTGTTTGCAAACGCAAGATTCTGGTTGTTATGAGCGTGGAAGCCGACTTTTTTATTTGCCTTTTCAGCAAAAGCATAGTATTTCTTTGCAAGTTCGCCTGCGTTTTCGGGATAGAGAGAGCCGTAACTGTCAACAAGATAGATAACATCAACGCTTGAATTGCAGAGCATTTCAAGAGCGCCCTCAACCTGTTCGGAAGAAGCCTGAGAAATTGCCATAATATTGCAGCTCGTTTCGTAGCCGAGATTATGAAAATGCTCAACCATTTCAATCGCCGCAGGAATCTGGTGAATATAGCAGGCAACGCGAACTAAATCAATAACGCTGTCTTTCTTCGGAAGAAAATCGGTTTTATAATCACATCTGCCGACATCCGCCATAACCGCTATTTTCATATCGGAAATGTTTTCGCCGACTATCGCGCGCAAATTCTCCTCGTTGCAAAACTTCCATTTGCCGAATTTTTCGGGGTCAAACATATTTTTGCTCGCCTTGTAGCCGAACTCCATATAATCAACGCCGCTTCTGATATTTGTTTTATAAAGTTCTCTGACAAATTCATCCGTGAATTCAAAATTATTGCAAAGTCCGCCGTCGCGAATTGTTGCGTCAACAACCTTGATATCGTCACGAACGGACATTAAATTACCTTTTCTCTCTGACATATTCGTCCTCCTGTGCTTTAGCGCTTAAAAGTGTTAAAGCGATTATATCACCGCCACCGTCAAATGTCAAGTATTAATTATATATTTAATACAATTATAATAGCCGCGAGTCTTTCGGTTCGTTATTATATAATCAGACCGCCTCTTTCCGAGACGGTCTGAATTAATTATTTTTCTTCCTTATGTTCTTTTCCGGGAGCGCCGCAGCACTTCTTGTACTTCTTGCCGCTTCCGCACGGACACGGGTCGTTCGGTCCGATTTTCTTTTCCTTGCGGATTGTTACCTGCTTTGCGTTTGAATCAACTTCGCTTGAAGATGTTGAAGTAACTCTTGCAACCGCTCTTCTCTGAACGTCTGCCTGATGACGCGGAACAATTGTTAAGATTGTTTTAACCGTGTCTTCACGGATGAGTTCTGTCATCTCGTTGAACATATCGAAGGATTCCTCACGGTATGCAACAACCGGGTCTCTCTGAGCGTACGCTCTGAGATGGATTCCTCTCTTGAGTTCTTCCATAGCGTCGATATGGTCCATCCAATAGGTGTCAACAACTCTGAGAAGAACCATTCTTTCAAACTCGTCAAACATTTCATCGCCGAGGAGAAGTCTCTTTTCTTCAAGGCGTTTTCTTCCTCTTGCCTGAAGATATTCAACAGTATCAGTGATGTTGAGTTCCTCAAGGTCGTTGAAATCGTCGTCCGAGCAGATTGTCCAACTCTTGTATTTCTCTTTAAGACCTTCAACATTCCAGTCTTCTTTCTTTTCGCCTGCAAAATAGTTTGCAACATTATCCTGGATGTTCTGGTCGAGCATTTTAAGAATTGTTTCGGTTAAATCAATTCCGTCAAGAACCTGGTCTCTCTGAGTATAGATGAGTTCTCTCTGATGGTTCATAACATCGTCATACTGAAGAGTGCTCTTTCTGATGCCGAAGTTTCTTCCCTCAACCTTCTTCTGAGCGGATTCAATTGTTCTTGAAATTGCTTTTGAAGGAATCGGAGTGTTTTCATCGTCGGTGAGTTTTGCCATCATAGCCTGCATTCTGTCACCGCCGAACAAACGCATTAAATCGTCTTCGCAGGAAAGATAGAACTGGCTTACGCCCGGGTCGCCCTGACGGCCTGAACGTCCTCTTAACTGGTTATCAATACGGCGTGCGTCGTGGCGCTCTGTGCCGAGGATGAATAAGCCGCCCGCTTCGCGAACCTTATCCGCTTCATCCTTGATTTCTTCTTTATATTTTGCTTCAAGTTCAACAAATGTTTTTCTTGCGTTGAGAATTTCTTCATCATCTGTTTCGCCGAAGCCAGTTGCCTCTGCGATGAGCGCATTTGTGAACTTCATCTTCTTCATCTGCGCTTTTGCAAGGAATTCAGCGTTACCGCCGAGCATAATATCGGTACCACGGCCCGCCATATTCGTTGCGATTGTTACAGCGCCGAACTTACCTGCCTGAGCGATAATCTGAGCCTCTTTTTCATGGTTCTTTGCGTTGAGGACATTATGCTCAATATTTTCTTTTTTAAGAAGACTTGAAAGATGTTCGCTCTTTTCAATGCTTATTGTTCCGACAAGAACGGGCTGGCCTTTTGCGTGACATTCCTTAATCTGCTCGATAACATTATGATATTTTCCTTTTTCGGTCTGGAAAATAACATCGGGTCTGTCGTCACGAATCATCGGCTTGTTTGTCGGAATTTCAACAACGTCGAGCTTATAGATTTCGTCGAATTCGGGAGCCTCTGTTGCAGCGGTACCCGTCATACCCGAAAGCTTCTTGTAAAGACGGAAATAGTTCTGGAAGGTTATTGTTGCAAGAGTTTTGCTCTCATGCTCAACCTTAACGCCTTCTTTTGCTTCAAGAGCCTGATGAAGACCTTCGTTATATCTTCTGCCTTCCATAATACGGCCGGTGAATTCATCAACGATTTTAACCTGGCCTTCTTTAACAACATAGTCGATATCCCTTGTCATAACGCCGTGAGCCTTGATAGCCTGGTCGATATGGTGGCGCAGAGTTGTGTTTTCAACATCCATAAGGTTTTCAACAGCGAAGAAGGTTTCCGCTTTTTCAACACCGCTCTTGAGAAGGGTTGCTGTTTTTGCTTTTTCGTCAACAACATAGTCGCCGTCGTAGTTCTCTTCGGTATCCGCCTTATCGTCTGTTTTTGCAACCTTAACCATTTTCAGCTGCTTTGCAAAAACATTTGCCTGACGGTAGAGGTCTGTTGACTGGTCGCCCTTACCGCTGATGATAAGAGGAGTTCTCGCCTCGTCGATAAGAATTGAGTCAACCTCGTCGACGATTGCAAAGATATGACCTCTCTGAACTTTCTGTTCTTTATACTGAACCATATTATCACGAAGGTAATCGAATCCCATTTCGTTATTGGTTCCGTATGTTATATCGCAGTTATATGCTTCCTGGCGCTCTGCGTTGCTCTTTTCGTGGATAATAAGACCAACGCTTAAGCCGAGGAAACGGTAAACCTTACCCATCCACTCGGAGTCACGCTTTGCAAGATAGTCGTTGACCGTTACAATGTGAACACCTTCGCCTGTTAATGCGTTTAAGTATGCGGGAAGGGTTGCAACAAGTGTTTTACCTTCACCGGTTTTCATTTCGGCGATTCTTCCCTGATGAAGAACGATACCGCCGATAAGCTGAACATCAAAGTGACGGAGTCCGATAACTCTGTCAGCGGCCTCACGGCAAACAGCAAACGCATCGGGGAGAATGTCATCAAGAGTTTCGCCCGCTGCAAGTCTGTCCTTAAGAATTGGGGTCTGAGCTGCAAGCTCTTTGTCATCCATTGCAGAATACTTATCTGCAAGGTCGTTGATTTTTTCAACGGTTTTCTTCAGTTTCTTTACCTCTTTTTTGGAGTAGTCTCCGAAAAGAGCGTTAACAAATTTACTTGCCATATATTTTCCACCTCATATTAGGATAATTTAAAATCTTGCTAATAATAGCATAGTTTATATATAATGTCAAACCTTATGTTTGAAAGATTTTTCCAGCGAAACAGCGCTAAAGCGAAGCCGAAAATGCCTTCATTATTGCGCCGAGCGCTCCGCCCGAAACCGCGTTTTCCGCATTTTCATCAAAAACCAAAACAAGATTTTTCTTGCTTTTTTTGACTGAAAGAGTTATAGTTGTGCTGCTGTTTTGCATTTCGGCTTTTGATATCTCTTCTTTAAGGAAGGATACCTTGCTGTTTAAAAAGTCGTCATCCTGCAGTTTTCCGAGAAGTTGGAAATTGCTGTACGACGCCTTGAGGTCCTCGGCAAAATCGCTTGCGCCCTGCGCTAAATCCTTGTTTAAAACAGAAACCGTTACGCTTGATTTTGCAAGGTCGATTGAAGTTATTTCAACCGAAAGATTTTCAAAAATCGCCTCGCCGAGTTCCTTGAACTGCTTTTTGCCGCCCGAAACAGAAAGAATTTTTGAGAGCGTTTCGCTTTCAACATACCGTTTCAGGTCTTCTTCGTCAAAGTCCTTGAGCGCTTTTTCAACAATCAAAACAGTTTTGTTGATATTCTGCTCGCTGAGTTCCGTTCCCGCAGAGCAGGCGGACATACTTATCGCCAGCAAAAAACACAGAAATATGCACATACTGTTTTTAGGCATATGTTTCACAAAAGCACCTCCTTTGACTTTTAATGAAGTTAACACCCATCTATTATATTATATTTGACAGGTGTTTTTCAAGTAAAATATTTTATTTATTAAAAATAATAAATAAAATTGCTTTTTTATCAAATATATGGTATAATTTTTCAGGTTTGACCACAATATAGAAGTTATCCGCAGGTTTAAAAGCGCTTTTTCAAGCCCGATTCCTGCGCGTTTAAAGGATAAATATGAAAAAGTTTTTTAAAAAATGGCTTGCGCCAACAAAATTCAAGCGCCTTTTTGACATATTTTTTTCTCTGCTGGCATTGATTATACTGTCGCCGGTTTTCCTTGTTATAATGGCGATTATCTATTTCACTCCCGACTGCAAGATTTTCTTCAGTCA
>JAFYFO010000120.1 GCA_017543725.1 Eubacterium sp. | reverse complement strand
GCTTTGATATTCTATAATATAATTATTGTTTTGTCAAGGAATTATTTGAGGAAGGTTATCAGAAGAAGGATAATAATCATAATGAGCGCAACAGAGGCAAAGAATTTTGCCGCTTTCATCATTGCGTCAAACATATTTGTCGGGCAAAGTTGCATAAGAACATACATAAATTTATTTTTAACCTTTTTGCCGACAATATTTTTATATCTCAAATCAAAGGTTTTTATTGTTCCGTCTGAAAAAAGGTCAATAACCCTTGTTCCCCTGCCTTTTCCCGGACCGTAAACATTAAATCCTGCGCCCTGGGTATATCCGAGATCAACGCCGTTTATAATTCCGTTGAAAGAATTATTATGGTCGTGCCCGAAATAGAGCCCTTTAACCTCGCCTTTTTCGGTCAGCGCTTCAAATTCGCCGCTGTTTTCCTGCGGGTCTGCAGGCGATTCTTTCATAAAGCCCTCTTTATTAACGCGCTCTTTATTGAGAATGAAATATTCCCCGTCGTGCGTTCTGAAACCTCTGACGGCGCCCTTCTTTGTTTTTTTAACCCTTGTTAAAAGTTCAAAAACTTCGCAAACCGGAATATGCTGAATAACAACCGAGGGAATCGGGCTTCCTGTTTTTTCTATGTATTCATCCCTTGTTTTTCTATACCACTCAATCTGGTTTTCGTGAACATTATCGTATCCGATTTTGAGATTTGAATGGCTGTCAATAAGATAAAGAAGATATTTAGTTTCACCGTTTTCTTTTATCTCATAACAGAAATTTCCGACTCCGTCTATATCGGGAGTTGTTTTTCCGATAAAGCAGGGAAACTTTTTATATATTTCAAACTGCTCATCGTTTGATAAGCCAACCTGCCTGTTGTGGTTTCCAAAGCAGATTGCAAACGGAATATTCCTCTTTGAAACAGGCTCTGTCAGTTCCCTGAGAACTCTTTCAACTTCGTTTTTATCGCCCTTGAAATTGCGCTTTCCCCATATCTGGTCGCCGCTGTAGACAACCATATCGGGCTTTGCTTCATCAAGCGAAGCGTTAATAAGTGCAAGAGTATCGGGGCTGACTTTGTTTCCCTCCTGGGTGTCGGCAATCATCAGTATTCTGAATCGTTTATCTTCAAATTCAAGCATTATCAGTTTTCTCCGCTAAACTTTCTTCATTAATCTTTGAATGTCTTTCAATCAGCGCATCAAGCATTTTTTGATGGTCTTTTGTTGAAATTTCATATTTTATCGTTGGAATAATCGCAACCGCATACGCTATCGCCGCAGGGACGGTCAGAATAAACCACATTGCTTTTGAATAATCTGCATAATCTTTTGCAAAACTTGCGCCCTGCTCCAGCGCCTTATTCATTTTATCAATATTAACATCGGTATAGCCGACATAATTATAAACATACGCTGAAATAATTGAGGCAATGCCTGCTGAAAACTTTGTTATAAAACTCTGACCCGAGAAGAATATTCCGTCCGGACGGTAGCCGTTATGAAATTCTTCATAATCAATGCAGTCCGAAATCATAATCGACTGGGCAACATTGATAACGCCGAAACCCGCGCCTGAGAAAAGGAAGAGTATTCCGTCGATAATAACCCATTTCAAATCCATAAGATTCTGGGGCGCTATCAGATATGTTACAAAAATCAATCCCGTCGGAACAGCGGTCAGGGCTGTTGCGTTATAAAGAGTTTTAACACTCATTTTTTCAATTAAAAACGGACAGAGAATCATTGCAACAAACTGACCGATAAAATAGCCTCCGCCGACAACTATAAGAATAACGAGTCTTTTCGGGTCTGTGAATGCAAGTTGAAGATTGCCGTCGCAATAATAATATGTAAACAGCGTTAAAACAACAATCATCATAAGTTGCATCGGCGAGCGAAGAATTCCGCTTATAAGAAGTCTTCTGAAAGGAACCCATCTCCACATCAGCGAAATGCTTTCTTTCATCGTTTTCCTCTCATCGCCTGCGGGACCTCTTTCCCT
>JAFYFO010000119.1 GCA_017543725.1 Eubacterium sp. | reverse complement strand
GCAACAGGGTGCGGGTTCGACCCCCGCCGCCGGCACCAAAAGCAAGTGCTTTCTGAGCACTTGCTTTTTTATTATTATTGTATTAAAATCATTTTGAAGGAAGTGTTGTTATGATAAAAATCACACCGAATACAAAATTTAAGGAAGCAACTGTTAATCCTATGGCAAAGGATATAATTGAAAAGTTGCTTCTTGCTTTGAAACTACCCTCGGATTCATTCGACCGCGGTTTTTTCGGCAATCTTAAATTCAAAAATATTACAGCATTAACCGCAGGGTTAATCAGCAGAAAAACCGTTAATCAACTTTGCGATATGTTGAATCTTGAAAAAGATGAAGTTATAACGGACAAAGGTGTTCTGGCTGAAAAATGGTGGAAAGAAGCAATAATATATCAGATTTATCCGCGTTCTTTTTACGACAGCAACGGCGACGGAATAGGGGACTTAAACGGAATTTGCCAAAAACTCGATTATCTTAAAGATTTGGGCGTTACCGCAATATGGTGTTCGCCGTTTTATGATTCTCCCAATGATGATAACGGCTACGATATCAGGGATTATCAAAAGATTATGGATGAATTCGGAACAATGGAGGATTTTGATAATCTTCTCAGTGAAATTCATAAAAGAGATATGAAACTGATAATCGACCTTGTTGTTAACCACACAAGCGATGAACATAAATGGTTTGTTGAGGCGCTCAAATCAAAGGATAATCCCTATCACGATTACTATATCTGGCGCGACGCCGAAGACGGTGATAAAACGCCTCCGAACAACTGGACAAGTTTGTTTTCGGGCTCGTGCTGGAATTATTATGAAAATCTTAATCAGTGGGCTCTTCATCTTTTCACTAAAAAGCAAATGGATTTGAACTGGGAAAACGAAAAGATGAGAAACGATGTTTATTCCATGATGAACTGGTGGCTTGATAAAGGCGTTGACGGTTTCAGAATGGATGTTATCAACTTCATAAGTAAAACAGAAGGTTTACCTGACGCAAGCCCGTTTTTGGGGCTTATGACGGGATATAAAGGCGCTGAGTATTATTTCTACGGTCCCAAACTTCACGATTATCTCAGAGAAATGAGAGAAAAGACCTTCGGAAACTATGATGTTTACACAGTCGGCGAATGCGGAGGCGCGGGCATTGAAATGGATAAAATGCTGACAGCCGATTTCAGAAAGGAACTTGATACTGTCTTTAACTTCGATTTTCTTATGAATCAGGGTCATTCAAACTATGATTTATATGAGTTTAATCTCTATAAAGTTATGCAGGAGTTTGAAAGATATCAGACAGAATTTACAAATCACTGCTGGCAGCCTGTTTTCTTTGAAAACCACGATAATCCGCGTATTGTCAATAAAGTTGATTCCTCCGGAACATTCAGGGAAGATATTTCAAAAATCTGCGCTTTGATTCAGATGACGCTCAGAGGAACGCCATATATTTATCAGGGTCAGGAAATATCAATGGGCAACGGCGATTTCAGCAGCATTGAAGAAATAAACGATGTTCAGGCGCTCGGCATTTATAACGACCTTCTGAAAAAGAGAAAGAGCAAGGAAAAGGCGTTTTTAAGCGCTAAAACAGGTTCAAGGGATAACGCAAGAACTCCGTTTCAGTGGAGCGACAGCGAAAACGCAGGTTTTACAAGCGGAAAACCCTGGCTCAATATTACTTCGGATTACAGAAGGTATAACGCAGAGGATGAACTTAATAATCCCGATAGCGTTTTGAATTTCTTTAAAAAGGCAATATCACTCAGAAAGTCGAACAAAGCGCTTGTTTACGGAGAGTTTATTCCTGCTGAAAATAATTCTTCACCGGTATATTGTTATTACAGAGAGTATAACAATGAGAAATATTTTGTTGAACTTAATCTCAGCAAGAAAAACGCAGAAAGAAGAACAGACACTTCAGATATGACTCTGCTTTTATCAACAAAAGATAAGACAACAAATATTCTTCGTCCGTTTGAGGGCAATATTTACAGGATTAAATAATGAAAAACATTTTAAAACATTCAAATAAAATAATTGCCGTTCTTCTTTGCGCTGTTCTGCTTGCCTCATATTCAAGCAATTTTGCAACGGAAAAAGTTGAAACTCTTATAAGCGGAATAAGCAAGAGCGTTTCGGCGTTCAGCAGTAAAGAACTGAATAAAACCATTCAAATTTATCCCTCAGATGAAAAGAGGGAAGTTTTCCTTCAGTTATACAATTCAAAAGATAAAAAGTATAACACAGTTAAAACATATCAGACTGCCATAACTTCCGGTAAAGCAAAATTAACCTTGAATTTTCCCAAAAGCAAACGCAAAAGAACCTATGGGAAATGGCGCATTTATGTTAAAGAGAGCAAAAAGGCTAAAAGCACCTCTGAAGTTATTAATCTTTACAGCAAAAACATTGTTAAAAAAGATGTTTCTGCAAAAGCGGTTTGCATATATTGCGTTGATAACGGGAAAACAATTTATTCAAAGAAATCAAAAAAGCAACTTCCTCAGGCAAGCATAACGAAAGTTATGACGGCAACGCTTCTTATTGAAAGTTCAAAACTCTCAAAAAGCACAAAAATATCGGAGAAAGCGGCTAAAACGCCTTATTCGCATCCGAAGATGGTTAAGGGCGACAGTTATAAAAACAAAGCGCTGCTTCACGCAATGCTGATTCCATCATCAAACGGAGCCGCCGTTGCTGTTTCCGAAAGCGTTTTTAAAACGACTAAAAACTTTATCAAGGAAATGAATAAAAAGGCTGAAAAACTGGGTCTTGAAAACACTCATTATAATTCAGTTCACGGACTTGATACCAATAATCACTATTCCTGCGCATATGACACAGCAAGATTAACGGGATATATTTATAATAAAAGCGATGATTTCAGGTCTGTTATTGCAAAAAGCAAATATACCATTAAATCAAAGCAG
>JAFYFO010000118.1 GCA_017543725.1 Eubacterium sp. | reverse complement strand
TAAATCTGTATGTGTTCCTGTTCGGAAAAGGAAGAGTTCAAGTTCATCTTTTTCGATTCTGTAAACGAGAAGCCAATCCGGCTCTATATGACATTCTCTGAAACCCTTGTAGTTTCCTGTCAGCATATGGTCTTTGTACCTTTCGTCAAGCGGTTTTTCGCTTGCCAGCATTTTTACCACATCACTGAGTTTTTGAATATCAAAGCCTCTTTTACGAGCAAGTTTTAAATCTCTTTTAAAACTGTTTGATGAAACGATATTAAGCATCCGCAAACACCTCATCAAGCAGTTCATCAAAAGAGCCGTATCTCTTATACTTCTCCGGATTACTCTTCATTTCCGCATACTCGGCAAGAGCGGCTCTTGTCTGAGCATTCGGAATTCTTTTTACTTCAAATGGGATACCGTCGCTGTTAACAGCAGTTTTAAGAAACATAGTAATCGCTGTTGACATATTTAATCCAAGGTCGTTAAAAAGATTTTCAGCCGACTGCTTCAATTCGGAATCAACACGGATATTAATATTTGAAGAAGGCATTATATTCACTCCTTAAAATCATTTTTCACTTATATTATATCCATATTGCAATTATTTGTCAACACAATATTTTGCACTGTGTATACATTTTGCATGTTTTACAATTCATTGAATTTTATTTCCACGGATATTTCTTTTGCAGTGAAACGAATTCTTCATAGGTTTTTGCAAAATGGAATTCCTTATTTAAATCCGAATAGAAATAGAGATAATCCGTTTTTGGATGATTGACAACGGCATTTATTATCTCCTCGCCGGGATTTGTTATCGGACCGCTCGGAAGCGCTTTGCATCTGTATGTATAATACGAATCGTAAACTTCCTGCGAAAAGCCCATTTCATCCCTTAAATCCCTTGCATAGAAATAGGTTACGTCACTCTGGAGTTTTGCGCCTTTTTTAAGTCTGTTGATGAAAACCGAAGCGATATTTCCTGCAGATTCGGGACCGAAAGCCTCCTCTTGAACAATGCTTGAAAGATTGATAAGTTCGAAGAGCGACATATTATTTTTCTCACAGAAAGAAAGCCACTTTTCGTCAAGCCTTTTATCAAACGCGCTGAGCATTGAATCGGCAATTCCCTTGGCGTCGCTGTTCATTGCAAAATCATAGGTTGCAGGGAAAAGAAAGCCCTCAAGTTGATAGGCAATCAAATCATTTTCGGGAACACTTTCAAGGAATTCATAATCAAAGCCCTTTTTTGATTTGCAGACTTCAAGGAAATCCTTTGCCTTGCATATTTCGTTTTCCTCAAGAGTTTTTGCAATCTGCATAACATTATAACCCTCGGGAATTGCAACCTTAACCGTTTTATGCGATATATCGGGATTCTGAAGTTTCTTTGCAATTTCTTCATAACTCATATTTGCATTAAGATAATATTCACCGTTTATATATGTAAAATCGGGATAATGCTTGCTCATCCAGGATGTCCAGAGAGTATCAAAAACAACAATTTTATTATCGTATAGTTTTTTGCCGATTTCATACTCAAAATCATTTTTGGTTATAACAAGCGTGTATTCACTGTCCTGCTGATTTTTGCCGTTGATATCGTTGCTGACTAAGGTATATCCGTAGTATCCTCCCGCTGCAATAATAAGAACAAGAATAATTGCAAGAACGGCTATGACAACGCCGTGATTTTTCTTTTTCATAAAAAACTCCTTATTATTTTTCGGGCGGATGATTTCCGCCCCTGCCGATTATATATTCTATCATAATTTCATAAAAAATCAATATTTGACTTAGCACGGGATTTACATTATACTATCCTTAGGCAGAGTGAAATGAATCCGAACCGCCTGAAATGCAGTTCTTAAGCGAAATTCGAATTTTTCACTCTTGCATTACGCCAGTAAAGCTGCGACCTCAAAATCCAAATTTCATCTTAATTCCAAGCATTTCAGGTGCGAAG
>JAFYFO010000117.1 GCA_017543725.1 Eubacterium sp. | reverse complement strand
GTTCAAAGTTTGCTTCAACGCCGCTTCTCTGATTAATAAAACCGAAATAATTCCTTGCACGGGCTGCGACTACTGCGCTGACTGCCCGAAGAAAGTTAAAATCAGCACAATATTCGCAATTTATAATAATGTTAAAAATGAGGAAATGACTCCCGAAGAAGCGCAGGCAGCGTACGACAACATTGATATTAACGCAAGTGAATGTGTTAAATGCAATAAGTGCAAACAACACTGCCCGCAGGGCATAGAAATTCCCGAACTTCTTGAAAAACTTAAAAATGATTTCTTTGCATAGAAATAAATCCCGAAACGGTGTGTTTCGGGATTTTTGCTTTATTCAAGTTCAATATTAAGTTCGTTTGCGATATCGCTGATTTTTAAAGCGGTATCGTTATTTTTAAAAAGCCCTTTAACGCTGTTCAGATTCGTTTTTCCTCTTTTAAATATTGCGTCAAACAATCTGTTAAAAAAAGCCGCAGGAAGCAAAACAGGATGATTATTTGAGTATTTATAGGTCTTTTTCAGGTATTCTTTACCGGGGAAGAGCATCATAAAAAATGCTTTTAAAGATGTTTTAAATCCTGTCTTTTCAGAGTTATTTATGCTTTTAACCATTCTTGGAGTTGCGTTATCGCTTATTGCAAATCCGAAAACGCCGCCGTTTAAAATTATATCTTCAAATTTGTTTTTCAGATTTTCGCTTATTGAATAATCAAGTTCAACAGGAGTATTGAAATAATTTCGTGCAAGCGCAACAACTGAAAGAACAGATTTTTCAAGGTCGGTTTTATTTGCAATTTCAAGCAGTTTATCAAGGCTCGCAGGAGAGTTTCTCAAAAGAACATCAACATCCATCAACTGGCGTATTCCAACGCCTCCGCCCATCAAATGCCTTAAAAAATGGGAAATAACATAAAACAAATGATAATCGGGCTTTAATTCATAGGTTAAGTTGTTTTTGCTTAAAACATAATCGGAATCAAGAGGACTTTTAAAAAGTTCCTCTGATTTGCTGTTAACTCCGCTTAAATCACATTCAATTTCATATTCTTCATCAAGATAGAACAAAACTCTTTGTTCATCGTTTTGCTGAGTTAAATCAAAACCTTTTTCAACAAGTATTTCTCCCGCTTTCTGAAGGTTTTCTTTTTTGATGATAACATCTGTATCGCCGCTTGTTCTGACTTCTCCTGCGGGGTAATACTTTCTTAAAACAGCGCCTTTGATATAAAGGTGCTTTATTTTGTTTTGATTTAGTGTTTCTTCAAGTATTTCAAAGCCCGCTTGTTTGCTCTCAAAACTCTGAACAGTCATACCAAGAGCCTGTTTGAAAAGATTCATTATCTTTGCAGGCGGCATTTTATCGGCTGGAAGTTTTTTTATCTGAAGAGTTAAAATTGCAGTAACATTATGAAGTTCACCAAGTCGAAAAACTCCCATCCAGTCTTCCGATTCAAACGGAAGAGGAGGGGAGTTGTTTAAATGAGTTGATAAAAGATGTATAAAATATTCCTGCGTTTTATTCATAAGTCTTATTTAACAAGTTCGCTCATATCATACATTCCAGGAGCCTTACCTTTCATAAAGAGCGCAGCGTTTACTGCACCGACTGCAAAAACTTCCTTGCTTCTTGCGGAGTGGGAAAGAGTTATGTTTTCATCTCTTCCTGCAAAAAGAATTGAATGTTCACCAACGATTGTTCCGCCCCTGATTGAATGAATACCGATTTCGTCCTTGGTTCTCTTTTCTCTCTTTGAATGGCGGTCGTATTCGTATTTTTTAGGCTTATCAAATTCCTCGCTGATTGCGTCCGCAAGCATTAAAGCAGTTCCCGAAGGAGCGTCTATTTTCTGATTGTGATGCTGTTCGATGATTTCAATATCAAAGTCATTTCCCAAAACATCAACCGCTTTTTTTGCAAGAGAAACAAGAAGATTAATGCCGAGGCTCATATTATATGTAAAGAATATCGGACAATTTTGTGAAGCGTCTGCAATCTTCTTTTTCTGGCAATCATCAAATCCCGTTGTTGCAATAACAAGCGGAGTCTGATGCTTGTATCCGTATCTCAGAATTTCGTCAAGAAGTGACGGATTTGAAAAATCAATAACAACATCCGCTTCCTGAGTTACACTTCTGAGTGAATCATAAACAGGGAATGAGGCGGAATTATCGTTGAATTTATCAACTCCGGCAACTATTTCGCAATCGTCCCTTGCATCAACAACACTTTGAATAACCTTGCCCATTTTACCGCAGGCACCGGTTAAAATAATCTTTGTCATTTAAAAGTCCTCTTTAATGATTTATTTAATAAGTCCGTACTTATCAAGAACACCTTTAAGATAATTATAATTCTTTTCTTCCATTTCGCTGAGAGGCATTCTGCAGGGACCCATATTCCAGCCCATCATATTGCAGGCGTTTTTAACGGGAATGGGATTAACTTCGCAGAAAAGAGCGTTTGCAAGTTCGAGATACTCTGCCATCATATCTGTGCATCCGAATGCGTCGCCGTCAAGATATTTCTGAACCATATCGTGGGTTTCCTGAGGGCAAACATTTGCAAGAACAGAAATAACGCCTTTTCCTCCGCAACTCATAACAGCGGGAATCTGGTCGTCGTTTCCGCTCCAGATATTGATATCGTCGCCGCAAAGCGCTCTGATTTTCATTACCTGGGAAATATCGCCGCTTGCTTCTTTAACGCCGTTAATTCTCGGAAGTTCACTGAGTTTCTTGAGTGTTTCGGGAGCAAGATTAACTCCCGTTCTTGAAGGAACATTATAAAGAATAATCGGTTTATCGGTTGCGTCGTGATACGCTTTATAGTTTTCGTATAAACCTTTTTGAGTGCATTTATTGTAGTACGGAGTAACAAGAAGAAGCGCGTCTGCTCCGTATTCGCAAGCCTTCTTAGCAGTTCTGATTCCGTATTCGGTGTTGTTTGAGCCTGCGCCTGCAATAACGGGAACTCTTTTGTTAACATAATCAACGCAGAATTTAAACGCTTCATAGTGTTCAGCGGTTGAAAGAGTTGATGCCTCGCCGCTTGTTCCGCAGATAACAATTGCGTCTGTTCCGTTATCAATCTGCCAGTCGATAAACTTCTTGAATTCATCATAATTGATGCTTAAATCATCATTCTTAAAAGGTGTTATAATAGCAACAGCCGACCCTGTAAATACCGGTTCTTTCATAATGTTTTCTCCTTAAAAATCAAATTAATCCATATATCCTTCAGCGGCAAGAAGTTCAGCAAGCAAAACTGCTCCTCCTGCTGCGCCGCGAAGCGTGTTGTGCGAAAGGCAAACAAATTTGTAATCATACTGAGTGTCTTCTCTGAGTCTGCCGATTGAAACAGCCATACCGTTTTCAAGTTCTCTTTCGCTCTTAATCTGAGGTCTGTCTGGCTCTGTGAAATAGT
Organism: Eubacterium sp.; assembly: GCA_017543725.1. Classification (GTDB taxonomy): domain Bacteria; phylum Bacillota; class Clostridia; order Oscillospirales; family Acutalibacteraceae; genus Eubacterium_R. Next base: position 460 of record JAFYFO010000117.1, on the reverse strand, counting down.
TGAGGAATTTTTTGGGAGCGGAGGGAAGATTCAGTTTCTGAGCCGTTCCTTCAAAATTATTCCATATTTCAATCATTTCTTCTTCACTCGGCTTCTTTTCGAAGTTTACGAAAACTGCGCCGAGATGTCCGTTTGAAACAGGAACTCTTATGCACTGAGCGGTGAAATTCGGCTTATCGGCGGAAACAATTTCATCACCTTCAATTTTACCCCAGAGTTTAAGGGGCTCTTTTTCGATCTTTTCTTCTTCTCCGACAATATAGGGAATAACATTATCAATCATTTCAGGCCAGGTTTCAAAAGTTTTTCCTGCGCCGCTGATTGCCTGATAAGTGCAGACAAGAACATCTTTAACTCCGAATTTTTCGTGAAGAGGGAAGAGAGCGGGAACATAGGATTGCAGTGAGCAGTTTGATTTAACTGCAATAAATCCTCTTTTTGTTCCGAGTCTTTTTCTCTG
>JAFYFO010000116.1 GCA_017543725.1 Eubacterium sp. | reverse complement strand
GTTTCGCCGCCGAGCAAGCGTTTATAGAAAACAAGAAAAGTTTCCTGAACACAGTCGTTTGAAAACTGCCCTGCTTCATCTAAACGAACTCGGCAGAATTCTTCAAGCGCTTTTCCGTAGTTTTCAAAGGCTTCTTCAAGCGCTTTATCCGCATATGCTTTGCTCACGGCTTCACCTCCCCTTTTTTGTTTAATAAATTGCTTCATACAATAGTCAGCAAATTTTAAAAATATATCGCAAAAAGATTCAATTCTTATTTTAACATATGTATAAATATATGTCTATTTATTTAAGTTTCCGCTAAGAAACACAAAAGGGGAGCGCCAAGGCTCTCCCTTCTGTGCATTACTGCTATCATTTATTTTAATGTTTTATTACTCCTGTTCGGAATAGTTTTTTATAAGATATGCAAAATCCTTTGCATTAACAACGCCGTCATCAACAACATCAAGAGCAGGGCAGAATTGATTTGTGTATTCTTCAAAATCCAAAACCGTTATAAATCCGTTTTTTTCTAAAAAAACGGCGTTTCCTTTAATTTTCAGCAGGTTATAATCCGAAAGAGCGTCAAGATTTCTGATTGCGTTGATTATTTCGGCAGTTGCAATATCGTATTCCGTCTGGGTTGCTTCTTCGTTTGCCAAATGAGAATATTTTTCTGTTACGGCAATAAGCGCTTCAACGGAATCTTTTGTGTAGTACGCTTTTGAATAAGAACGCGCTTCATCAATTGCCGCAAAAAAGGCTGAATTATCAGAAGTTGAAAAATGCATTTGAGCAGCAAAAAGCACGGTGTTTGCCTCTGCAATACTGATGTTTTCCCAACTGTCTTCGTTTCCTTTATAATAGATATCTTTAAGTTTATAGCAATCTGCAAACGCTCCTGTTTCAATGCTTTTAACATCTTTTCCGATTGTTATGCCCGTTAAACTGCCGCAACCGTAAAAAGCAAGTGCGCCGATTGTTTCAACACCGTTGGGAATCGTTAATCCCGAAAGTTTGCCGCAGTAATAAAACGCTCCTGTTCCTATGCTTAAAGCGCTGTCGGGAATTGTTACGCTCAATATTCCCCTGCGGTTATAAAAGGCAAGGTTTCCGATGCTTGTTATGCCGTCTTCAATAACAACATATTTATAATTCATTTCCTTGCCTGAAAACGGGGCAGCGAAATTATCATAATCATACATAGCGCCGCTTCCGCTTATTCTCAGCGTTTGAGTTGATTCATCATAATCATAAAATGCGTTTTCACCGCACCGCCCGCTGAATTCAGCAGCAAACGCCGCAAAAGGACGCGCCCCGAAGAAGGATATTGCCATAATCAATGATAATGCTATGGGTAAAAAGTTTAGATTCTTTTTCATTATTAATTACCTCCTTTTGTTTAAGAACGTTAACAAAAAACTCTGCTCTCATACATTAGTCGGCAAAAAATGAAAATATATCGCAAAAAAATTTCGCGTTTCGCGTTGCAGGTTGCGCGAAAAACACAACACAAAACACAAAACGCGAAACGCGAAACTTATTTCGTTTTAACCGATTTTGCCTTGCTCCAGGAGGAATAATAGGTTTTCTTTGAAACCTTTTTATATGCCCTTATTCGAACAAAATATTTTTTCTTTGCTTTAAGATTTTTAATCTTCTTTTTAACCGTTTTGGGATTTGAAACCGAAACGGTTTTTTTGGTTTTAAAACTCTTTGAAGTACTAAACTGAATCTGATAACCGCTGATGTTTTTAACCTCTTTGATGTTTACGGTTATTGCCTTTTTGCCCCCTGAAAGTTTTTTAATGCTTGCTGCGCTGACTTTGAGTTTTGCCTTTTTATCGGTTTTATAACTCTTTCCGCAGGAGCATTTATGAAGCGTGTAGCCCTCTTTTTCATAGGTCGGCTTAACGGTTTTAACGGTGTATTTATGCTGATGAGGAATGATGTTGAACTTAACGGTTGAAGCATAAATACTATAATCACCGAGTCCGACGGCAATCGCCTTTGCTGTTCCGACATTGATATTATCGCGATATGAAACGGAATAATCCTTCCCCGCTGCAAGCCTGCTTTCGCCAACGGTTACATTGAGTTCGGGGCGGATTTCCCGTCCGGTATATTCCTTATCGGGAATGGGATTAATCTTAAAGGTTTTATAATTAATGCCCTTTTTCTGCGCATAGAGCATTGCGTTTGAATTCTTTGTGCAGACGATTGTCAGTTTTCTGCAGTTTTCAAACGCATCATCGGCAATATTTTCAACCGAATCGGAAATAACCGCGGTTTCAAGGTTTTTGCAATCGGCAAACGCTTTGCTCTTAACATTCTTTATTCCGTTTCCGATAACAACGGTTTCAACCCCATCGTTGTTTTCGTTTGTGCTTTCTTCAATATCAGAGCCTTTGTCCGTTCTGTTGAAGGTAATTTTTTTGAGGTTCGGGCAATCCGAAAATGTTCCGCTATTCTTCTCTTTAATATAGGTAATACCTGTTAAATCTACGCTTTCAAGCGCATCACAACCGAGGAAAGATGCCCTTTCCAAAAAATCAACATTAGAAAAATCAATGCTTTTAAGTTTCTTGCACTGTGCAAAAGCATAAGGACCGACTGACTTCAACCCCTCGGGAAGTGTCAACTCCGTAATGCTGATTTTTGTGCCTTCAAATGCACCGCCTATATATTTCAGGTTCTTCGGTAGTTGTAGTTCGGTTACAGAAGATAAATCCGTCATCCTATAAGGTGAGGACAACTTTTCAACACTGTCTGGAATTTCAACGTTTTTAATCCCGCTGTCAACATAAGTTTCAACAAGCGCTTTTATGTCTACATCGCCAAATGTTACAGTTTGAAGCGATTTGCAGGCAAAAAATGTACAATACAGTCTTTCGGTTTTAAAACCATCGGCAAAATGCGCGCTTGTTAGTCCCGTTTTGCGAAAAGCGTCGGTGCCGATATATTTAACGTTCTGCGGAATGGTCAGCGCACCGTTTAAGGTGCTGCTGTCAAATGCATAATTTCCTATATATTCAACGCTTGAGGGAATTGTGAGGCTGCTCAGAATGTTGCAATCCTGAAAAGCGTTATCATCAATCTTCTTAACGGTTTCGGGAATCTGATAATTATTTGTTATTTCATCAACGTTATATCCCCTGTAATACCTGTAGATTTCTGTTTTATCGCCGTTATAAAGAACGCCGTTTTCAAAACAGAAATACGGATTCTCGGGACTTATGCGGATTTTTAACGTTTTGTCCTCTTCAAGATCACTTCTCAGTTTAGCCTTTATTGTTCTGACGTTTTTGCCGAAAGTGGTAACACCATCAGGGTTTGCGCAGATTCCGCCAAGATAACAGATAACGGAGTCGGGTATTTCAAGGTCTTCGAGCGTACCCGGAAGTCCCCCGGAAAGAACGTATTCAAGACCGTCGTTAAGCTCATATGAGGTAAATCTGGCATCGGAAAACGCACTTTCGCCGATAAAGCTGAGCGTTTTCGGCAATTCTGTCCTGCTTACTCTTTTAAATTCAAAAGCGTGCGACGCAATAAATTCAAGATTTGAAGGAAGCTTTAAACCGCTTATATGATAATCCGTCCAGTCCTTATGCAAAATACGGTTGCCCTTCCACACAATATCCGTCACGGGCTTACCGTTTATATTATCGGGTATATTCAGGTCTGTGGATTCCCCGTTGTAGTCAATCAAAGATATATGGTTTTTAAATTCATTATAAACATATCCGTCCTCGGTTGTTCCGCTTGAAACAAAATAAGCGTTGACGTTGATTTTCTCGCATCTGTCAAACGAAGTTGATTCATATTTTGCAATTTTACTTAAATCAATGTTTTCAAGCTCTTTATCGCCCGCAAACGCCGAAGTGCTGATTATTCTTGAATATTTTGAAATTTTAAACTCTTTCAGGCTATAGCAACCCGCAAACATTGATTGGCTCAATTCCTCCATGGGAACGCCTGTCATATCAACCGAGATTAGATTTTCATTCCCGCAAAAGGCATATTGATACGCAGTTGTTAACAGCGCGCAATTTGTTAAATCAAGCGTTTCAATTTCATTATCGGCAAACGCTCTCATACCGAGCTCTCTTAATTCCGACCCCTCTTCAAAGCTCAGTTTTTTTATTTTGCATTTGTAAAAGGCTTCGGTGTGAATATTGGTAACGCTTTTGGGAATGGTTATTTCGTCTATCTTGCTGTTTTTAAAGGTATCAGAAATATAGTCAAAGGTGCAATCCTTTGAAAAAATAACCTTTTTAATTGTTGAACCGCTGAAAGAAATGCTTCCGAAAACCTTAATTGATTACGGAATATAAACGCTTTCAAAGGTTTTGTTTGTAAACACGCCCGAGCATACGTATTCAACGCTGTCGGGAATTTCGTAGTCCGCAGGATTTTCGTTCATAAAAACTAGTTCTTTTTCATCGGCAGAGTAAATAATTCCGTCTTCCGTTTTGAAATATTGGTTGTTTTCGTCAATTTCAATATTTGTTAAACTGCCGCAATTAATAAACGGTGTGTATGGATATGTAACCGAGCCTGTATAATAAACTCCTGCAGTCTGTGAAAACTTTGCATCACTGAAATTAGTCTTTGAGCCGATTTTAACAGAGGTTATATTTGTTTTCTCAAATGCGCCGTTTCCTATATATTTCAGACTTTCGGGTAAAACAATATCCGTACTTCCGCTAAAAGTAGAAAACTGAAACGCCTCTTTCGCTATCGCGCAAAGACCGTCGGGGAAATTGATTGTAAGATTTTTCGACGATGCAAAGACTCGTTGATCTATCATCAGCAGGGTTGAGGGAAGCACAACTTGCAAATTTTGCGAACTGCGCATAAATTCTCCGCTAATTATTTCAATGTTTTCCTCAAATATAATTTTTGCATCCTTTTTTATTTTAAACAAATTTGAAGAAGGGTACATATCAACGCTCTGAACTCTCATTCCGTCAACAGCGGACGGAAAAACAAAATCCTTTCCCGCCTCTGCAATTTCCAGATACTCCTTAATCCAGACGCGCGGTTCCTCATTTTTATCAAGCGCAATATCGTATTTCCATTTACCATCCTCCGATATAACGTCAGTCTGCTCCGCGGTGAACGAAGGAACGTTATCATTATATGCAAGCGCAGTTAAAGGCAACTGCGCAAGTGATATAACAAGCGCAAGCAAAGTGCAGATTATTTTATTAAAATTTTTCATTTATTCCGCCTCCAGTGTGTAGATTATTGAGCAGGCGCAGCCCTCATATGAATATATAACCATTATATGGCTGCTGTCGGGATATTCCCTTGTTATTCTGCAATCCGATAGCAAAAGTTCTTTTTCGTTATTATTTTTATCAACCGAAAAAAGTTTAACGCAATCGGTTTTGATTTCGCTTTCATTCTTAACGGTGAAAACGGCGTTTTCTTGCGGCACGGCATATATTGAAACAATATCGCTGTTTTTAATGTCCGTTTCGTCTGCTGCAATGCCGAGGCTTTGCATTATACTGTTTAAAAAGTTTTTTGCCTGCTGAGCAAGTGCAGGCGACGCCGCAAAGGTTCCGCCTGTTATAATCGCCGCCGCTGCAGCAACGGCAAGCGCGCGCCTTAATCTTATTCTGTTTTTGAAAGCATTTGAATGGCAATAGCGAACAAGTTCCCGATACGAGCAAAGCGCATTTACGCTGCCTGCGCTTTCCAAATCCATTATCGCCTGAACACATTCATCAACAAGTTCTGTGTTCATTTCCTCTTTTTCAAGTTCCTCGTCTATAATTTCATTAAGGAGCGCTATCATTTCGTCTTTTCCGTTTATTTGATAAATCAACTCGCTAATAGTTTTTTTGTTTACGGTAATACTCATTGTGTTTGTCCCTCTCTATATTTATCAATCGTGCTGATAACAAGCGTTTTAATCTTTTTTCTCAGCCGCGAGGTTCTGAGTGCCGCGGCGTTTGGCGTTATATCAAGAATATCTGATATTTCAACCAGTGATTTTTTATGCTCATATTTCAAAGTGAACAACTCCTGTTCTTCCTCGCTTAGCAAGGAAAGCAATTCTTCCTTTATTTCATCATAATCAAGTTCCGGGGCAAGATAATCTGTTTCTGCCGCGGGGAGTTGCGCCATATCTTCAAGTTCAACGCTTCGCTTTGCCTCTCTCAGAAATTTGGCGTCTGCCTGACGGCAAAAATTTTCGCAGGTGCGATATAAAAAGGCTTTAACATTTTCTATTTCTTCGCCTGCAAGCAGTTTTTTATAGTAGACAAGGAAGGCGCTCTGAAGCGAATCCTCCTCGCTTCCCTTTGCGTGCCTTGTTCTTGAGGCGCAGTAATAATATGATAATTTATAATAGGCATTGTACGCTTCCGAAAGCAACTTATCGGCTTCCTCTTTTTTTCGCGCCACGGCTTCACCTCCTTGCTGAAATGAGTTCCTCGTTTAATAGTCGCAGATTTCGCGGAATATGTCAAAAGTTTTTAATGGAAAAATGAAAATGGAAAATGGAAAATTTCGGGTCGCTTCGCTCCGATTATATTTTGAGAGGACTTCAGGCGCTCGCGTTATTTTCGTAAATTATAATTGAGGTTTTTATATGGATAAACGAGAAAAACGGAGAAAAACGGAGTTATCGGAATTTATTTTAATTTGGGTGTTGACATTTTAATGCCGTTTTGTTATTATTACTGAGCATTAAAAATTTATTCGGAGGAAACGACTATGTCAACATTTATGCCTAAAGTTGATGAAATCGAGCGCAAGTGGTATGTTATTGACGCGGCTGATAAACCGCTCGGAAGAGTTGCGGCAGAAGCGGCAGTTCTTCTCAGAGGTAAGCATAAGCCCATCTTCACACCAAACGCAGATTGCGGCGATTTCGTTATTATCATCAACACCGATAAAGCAGTTTTAACAGGTGGTAAACTCACAAAGAAATATTATCAGCACCACACAGGCTATATCGGAAACCTTAAAGAGGTTCAGTATTCAACACTTATGAAAGAAAAGAGCGATTTTGCTATGCAGCTTGCTGTTAAGGGTATGCTTCCCGATACAACACTCGGCAGAAAGCAGCTCACAAGATGCAAGATTTATAAAGACGCTCAGCACAAGCACGAGGCTCAGAAGCCTGAAGCTTGGGAAATGTAAGGGAGGTATGTAGCTAAT
>JAFYFO010000115.1 GCA_017543725.1 Eubacterium sp. | reverse complement strand
TTGTTCTCGACCCCGACAGGGATAATATTTACTACGCTCAGAAAGGCAAGGGCGCATATCTTAACGGGCGGAGAATTCACGCCTCGCAGGAGGATATGGAAAACAGCCTTGTTCTTTTCGGAACCTGCCCCTATGAGCATGAATTTGCCCACGAAACATTTGAACTTGCCGAAAAACTCTTTCTCAAATCAATCGAAGTTCGCAGAGGCGGTTCAGCGGCGCTTGACATCTGCTATGTTGCCGCAGGAAAAGCGGATTTCTACTTTGAACTGATTCTTCGCCCTTGGGATTGGGTTGGCGCAACGGTTGTTTTGCAGGAGGCGGGAGGCATTGCAAAAACCGCAGACGGCGAAGATATCGACCCTTCAAAAATTCAATCATACATTTGCGGAAACGGGAAAAATATAAAAGAATTCTATGAACTACACAAGTCTTAATTCATACTTAAAAGAGCGCTTTGGCTGTAAAGTATATAAACTTGCCATAGATGGCGGTTTCACCTGCCCCAACCGCGACGGAACGCTCGGCACAGGAGGATGCATTTTCTGCTCAAAAGGCGGCAGCGGAGAGTTTGCCGGAAGCCGTGAGTTTTCAATAACACAGCAGATTGAGCAAGGAAAACGCCTTGTTGAAAAGAAAATAAAAGACGGAAAATACATTGCATATTTTCAGGCGTTTACAAATACTTATGCCCCCGTATCCGAACTCAGGGATAAATATTATCAGGCGATAAATCATCCCGATATTGTTGCCCTTTCAATTGCAACGCGCCCCGATTGTCTCGGTGAAGAAGTGCTGAAACTCCTTGATGAAATCAATAAAATCAAGCCCGTTTTCGTTGAACTCGGATTGCAGACAATCCACGAAAAAACTGCAAGTTATATCCGCAGGGGCTATTCTCTTTCGATTTATGATGAAGCCCTCGACAATCTTCATAAAATTAATATCAATGTTGTTACCCATCTGATAATCGGGCTTCCCGGTGAAAATGAAAAAGACATTCTTGAAAGTGTTGAATATGTTTGCGCAAAAACAGACGGAATAAAACTTCAACTTCTGCATATTTTAAAAGGCACCGACCTTGAAAAAGATTATAATGAGTGTAAAGTAAAAGTGCTTTCCCTTGATGAATATGCAAACATAATAAAACACTGCGTTGAAATCATTCCGAAAAGCGTTGTTATCCACCGCCTCACTGGCGACGGCGCAAAAAAAGACTTAATCGCTCCCCTCTGGAGCGCGGATAAAAAGAATGTTCTGAATACAATAAATAAAAAACTGATGTGAAAAATCACATCAGTTTTTTGATTAATTGATTATTTCTTTGTGGTTACTGTTTTGCTCTTGCTCCAAGAGGAATACTGCTTTTTGCCGTTAATTGTTTTATATGCCCTTATGCGAACATAGTATTTCTTCTTCGCTTTGAGGCTCTTAACGGTTTTTGATGTTGATTTATAACCCTTAACAGTAACGGTCTTGTTGCCGGATTTGAAACTGCTGCTTGTGCTGTACTGAATCTGATAGCCGTCTATACTCTTAACAGATTTCCAACTTGCCTTAAACTGTTTGCTTCCCGCAGTTACCTTGCTTAGTGCAGGTGCGCCGAGTTTTGCAATGGCTTTCTGAGCAACAAGGACTTTGCCGCATACTGAGCATTTTTTACCGTCCGTTTTACCCGATTTTTTGAAGGTTGCGGGAGTCTCCTTAATGGTT
>JAFYFO010000114.1 GCA_017543725.1 Eubacterium sp. | reverse complement strand
TCTGATGAGAAAAGGAGGGTTATAGATTGAAAAAACATTTTGAAGAAGCAGAAATTGAAATAATAAAATACACTATAACCTCCCAAATCACCACGAGCGACGACTTGGGTAACGGCGATGATTATAACTGGGAATTCTGATTAAGAGTAATTAAATAGAAAACAGCCTCTCTGCGATTTGTTCAATCAAGGGGAGGCTATTTTTGTTTTTTTAACAATAATTTGTGCATTATAATCAAATCATTTGCAATTCGTTGACTTTTAAATCTTTTAAATATATAATATTCTTGATGAATTCTAACCATTTTTATCCCTGTGGAGGTTGGTTTTATGAATAAGTTTTCTAAAAAAGTTTTGGCTTTGTTTTTAAGTTTGATTATGGCAGTTCCTGCGGTTTTGGCTGCTCCGTTTTCTGCCGAGGCAAACAACGATGATGATGAATATTTAAAAAATCATCTTGTTGCTCAGTATTTCACAACGAGTAATCTTGTTAAAGACAGCGTTGGCGATAACAATCTTGAAACTATCGGAACAGGCGCAACCTGGAACACGGGCGGCGTTGTTAACGCTGCAAAATTCCCCGGAGGGGATACCGGCTCCAAAACTAATTACTACAGAGTTAAAACAAACAATATGCTCTCAAATGTATCTCCGATTGGCGGACTTACAGTTAGTTTCTATGCTCAGCGCGGCGGCGATAACTGGCAGAGATATTTTGAATTATCGTCAAGGGGAGGATACGGAAACGGAAATGATACTTCATATCTTTATTTCTCCTGCAACGGCAATTCAAAAATCAAGAATATGAGTTACGGCAACAGCGAAACAGGCTCGCCGAGCATCAGTGATGACGGCGGATGGCATCAGTGGACGATAACCGTTAACAAAAGCACAATTTTTGTTTATCGCGACGGCGTTTACAGCGGTATGACGGAAGATACAGGACGAATCAATGATTCGTGGTTTTCAAATATCAAAGAAGGCTATCTTCTTCTTGGTGCGTCTTCATATGAAAGCGACCCTCTTTTCAGCGGTTCAATTTCAAATTTCAAGGTTTATGATGTTGCTCTGACTTCTCTTCAGGTCAGATATGAGGCAAAGGGCAAACCCTCAAATCATAATAATGTTAATGTTCGTTATGAAACGGGAATAAATTTCCACGCAACAGAGGGTTCCGCCTACGGAGTCAGCAATGATTTATACTATTATTCGATTAAAAACACCGTTTACGGCTTAACAAGATATTCCTCGGCGCAATCTTTCAATAATGACGATTCGCTTAAATATTTCCGTATGTGGGATAGAAACGATAAACTTGTTTATGCGGATTCTTCAAATGTTGAAGAGGGCGTTTTCCAATCAAAAAGCGATTTCCGCTTTGATGTAACAATGGGTGCAAGGCGCGACAGCGCTTCTGAATACCTTATCGGAATTTATGCAAGAAACGGAAGTATTCCCATCAAACTCCTAAAAAACGGCAATCTGAGCGTTAATAATAACGAAATCGGTTGGGTTGACGCAGTTTATTCGGGAAACGATGAAAAATACTATAATAACTACACTTTCAGTTTTGACTACAGTGAGCAGATTCTTCATTTTTCCTGCTACGGCGAATATGTTGACAGCAGTCATAATTTCGCTATTGAAAAAGATGTTAAAGTAACCGATTACGGATTGAATCTTGACCCTGCAGATTTGGGAGGAATCAATATTCTTGACGGAAGCGGCGACGGCCATGTTCGTTTCGGAGGAATATATTTCTATACTCCATATGTTCCTGTTGAGCCGAGCCTTGCAGGGCTTAAGTTTGCTGTTGCATCCTATGAAAGCAAGATGAAGAGCAATAAGGTTTTCACAAATACTCTTGAAGCGTATAAGGCATATGTTCTTGCAAATAAGTATATAGACGCCGCAGAATACGGAAACCGCGCTTTCACAACTCAGGAATATGAAGAAGTTGCAAATATTCTTGAAATTGCAACAAATAATCTTAAAACCTGGATTCCGAGAAGGGGAACATACCACGCGAGGTATTCGGGTGATAACGATTTTGTTTCTGAATCGGATTATGCAAAAACATATGTTAATGTTTTGTGGGCAAACGATGTTTCAACAAGTTATGAAGACAGTGCAATATGGTCCGGTGAAATATCAATTTACGGCGGTTCCGAAAAATGCAATGTTAAACTCTTCCATCCAAGCGCTGTTCTTCTTTACGACGGTGAAAACACTCCTGCGCTTCCCGTTATGAGTTATTTCAGGCATTGGTGTTCAGCGGTCCACACTTATAATATCTACTATTC
>JAFYFO010000113.1 GCA_017543725.1 Eubacterium sp. | reverse complement strand
TTTTGAATGGCGGAAATAGATTTTATAATCAGGGCTCAGTTCCCATATTTTCAGCGGCAGAGAAAACAAATCCTCGTTTCTGTGGTATGCGCAAATATAGAGTTTGGGCAGATATTTTTTTATTGTTTTTTCCGCTCCGCAAAGGGCTTTGAGTTCCGCTCCCTCAATATCCATTTTAATGAAAGTCGGGGCAAGTTCAAGCGAATCAACATCAATAACATGGGCGCTTTTTCCCTCGGCGGAAAGTTTTGAATTTCTGCCTGCTTTGCCTGAAAAAATCAGAGTGTCTTTTTTATCCCAGGCGCCCATATTGAGGCAGGTTATATCAAAAAGTTCTTCCGTGTTTTTAAGCAGTTTTTTGAAGTTCTTTTCATCGGGCTCAAGTGCGGTTATATAAGAGTATTGGTTATTTGTCTGCTTTAAAAATTCGGCAATCGTGTCGCCGTCGTATGCGCCGAGGTCAATGATGTTTTCAAAGGGGGTCAGTTTAAGAATATCGCTGTATATCTCCTCTTTTTTTGAAAAGGATTTCAAAAGATATTCAATTTTTCCGCTGATTTTGAAATTGATTATATCAAGATAAACCCTCCTGCTTTCTTCATCGGCAAGATTATTATAAACAAAATCGAATTTTTCCTCGTTTTCGGCAACGAATTCCCTGCTGAAAAGACCGCCTCCGGCAACGGGAACATCGGGAGCAAAAACAGTGTGTTCGGCGTTGATTTTTTCAATATGTTCAATAACGCTGTCAAGCCTTGAAGCAAAACATAAAACAACATTGAAATCATCGTATTTTTCGCAGACTTCGCTGTATTTCAAAACCCTGAAACCGCGGAAAGAATGACCCCTGACAAATTCATCGGAGGCAAAAATATCGCAAACTTCAACTCCGTATGTGCTCAGCGTATCCATAATTTTTTCAGCGCCGAGCCCCATACCGTAAAGAACGGTCGGTTTACTGCTTTGCTTCAATATATCCCAAACATTGCTTTCTTTAATCAGTTCAATCATATATAATAACCCATACATACTATCGGGTGCGGGCAGCGCCCGCCCTCAATTTTTCATTTTTAATTCTTAATTTTTCATTTTATGCTATGCTATGCATATAGCATAGCATAAATCTCCCCACTTTACAAACATTAATAAATAATATATAATATAATGAAATAAAATAAATTTGGAGGGATTTGCCTTTATGGGCAGCGGCAGTTTAAGAAGACTATTTAAAAGGGAAAGTTCAACGGAAGAGGAAATAAAGCAACTTGTTGATGAAGACGAGGGCGAACTTGAAAAATCTCAGCGAGAGATGATAAACAACATTTTTGAGTTCGACGATATAACGGCGGGCGATATTATGACGCACAGAACGGATATCGTTGCCGCTCCTGATGACGGCTCGCTTTATGATGTTGTTAATCTTGCAATTGAAGAGGGCGTTTCAAGAGTTCCCGTTTTTCACGAAGACCTTGATGATATTCTCGGCATAATCTATGTTAAAGACCTTTTGAAGTTCATAGGCAAGGAAATTTCAAAAGACGAAAAACTTTCGGATTATATAAGAAAACCGCTTTATGTTCCCGAATCAATAGCCTGCGGAAAACTTTTCGCAAAAATGACGGAAACAAGAATTCAACTTGCAATTGTTGTTGATGAATATGGCGGAACTGCAGGGCTTGTTACTCTTGAGGACATCCTTGAAGAACTCGTTGGAGATATTGAGGATGAATACGATGAGGAAGAGGAAAGCATCAAAAAGATTGATGATAAAACCTATATTTTTGAGGGCATAACCGATATTGAAGACGCTGAGGAAGTTCTTCAAATCAAATTCCCCGAAGGCGATTGGGATACCCTTGCGGGTTTTGTTATCAGCAAACTCGGATTTCTTCCGACCAAGGAAGATGAGAATTTAACCGTTGAATATGAAAACATTGTTTTCACGGTTCTTGAACTTGATGAAAGAAGAATAGAAAAGATTAAGGCGGAAATAAATGACTGAACAAACAATAACTTTTGAAGCGGTTGAGCAGGCGGTAACGCTTTTCGGCTCTTTTGATGAAAACATAAGAATGATTGAAAGGGAATATTCCGTTTCAATTGTTTCAAGGGGTTCCGATTTAAAAATAGTCGGCGATGAAGAAAATGTTTCAAAAGCATACCGCGCGATTAATTCGCTTCTGGTTCTGATTAATAAAGGCGAAGCGCTTTCCGACCAGAATGTTCGCTATGTTATGTCGCTTGTTAACGAGGGAAACGAAGATAAACTTCCCTCAATGACGACGGACACTATCTGCATAACCTCCAAGGGCAGACCGATAAAACCGAAAACCCTCGGTCAGAAGAAATATATTCAGGCGATTAAGGATAACACGGTGACTTTCGGAGTCGGTCCTGCAGGAACGGGAAAAACCTATCTTGCGGTTGCGATGGCTGTAACTGCTTTTCGTGCAAAAGAAGTAAACAGAATAATTCTGACCCGACCTGCCGTTGAAGCAGGTGAAAAACTCGGATTTCTTCCCGGCGACCTTCAAAGCAAGGTTGACCCCTATCTGCGCCCGCTTTACGACGCGCTTTTCGATATGCTCGGAGCAGAGAATTTTCAGAATTATCAGGAGAGGGGCGCCATTGAAGTTGCGCCGCTTGCCTATATGCGAGGCAGAACGCTTGACGATAGTTTTATCATTCTTGACGAGGCGCAAAACACAACGCCCGAGCAGATGAAAATGTTTCTGACAAGGCTCGGCTTCCGCTCAAAAATGGTTGTAACGGGGGATATAACCCAGATTGATTTGCCCGACGGCAAAAAATCAGGACTGAAAACCGTTCTTGATATTCTAAAGGACGTTGACGATATAGCAATTATCAAGCTCGGTCAGAAGGACGTTGTCCGTCACCGACTTGTACAGGATATTATTAACGCTTAC
>JAFYFO010000112.1 GCA_017543725.1 Eubacterium sp. | reverse complement strand
TTATCAAACTTAGTATCGCTTATTCCCTTGAGCCATAACTCGCTGACCCCGAAAATTTCCGAAATCTTTTCAACAGTCGGCATTTTCGGCTTTGTTACGGCGTTTGCATACCTGACGATTGTTGCGTGGTTCATCTGCAATTTATCGGCAAGTTCGCGCGTTGTAACCGAATTTTCAAAAAGCAGTTCTGTCAGCCGTTTTGAAAACAGTTCCTGATTGAATTCGTTATCTTGATTTTTTTTCATATTTTCCCCCTTATATTCTCTTATTAATAAGAGATTATTCATCACAAACATACTATAACACATATCGGTGCGAAATGCAACAAAAATTTAAAAATGTGGTGCAAAAAGTATTGACAGGCGATTTCTGATGTGATATTATGAAGCCATAACGAACATATGTTCACCAATGCAAAACTTCGGTTTTGCAAATTTTTAATCAATCTGGTGCAAAACGCACCAAAGGAGGCGAAAATGGATAACAACAGCACAAAAGCGCATTGGTATAAAATCAAATGTCCGTTTTTTAAAGGAGATAATTTCAATTCAATAAACTGCGAGGGCAGCGTTGAAAAGTCCATTATAAGGCAGTCTTTCAAAAACAAAATTATAAAGGAGGGATGGCAAGCGAGATACTGTATGGAGGTCAAGGGCTGTGAAGCCTGCCCGATTCATAAAGTTGCATATGAAAAATATAACTGATTATTTCAATAACAGAAAGGAGTGCGATATTCTGTTTGATAAAGAATCTGCGATGAGGGAATACATAAACGATGAAAATATGAGTTACAGAAAACTTTCATCAAAATACGGCGTTTCTTATTCAACTATTGCAAAAACAGCAAAGCAGGAGGATTGGTTTAAAAAGAGGAAAGAAAACTCGCTTAAAAAACTTATCTTAAATCAAAACGGCAATTCCGAGGAAAAACTTTCCCTTCTCAAAAAATCAAGCGATAAATCCGTTGAAGCGCTTTATTCAATGGTTAATGATTATGAAGTTTTAAGCATAAACGATTTGAAAAACATTTCTTCAATTCTTAAAACGCTGACTGCGATTCAGCGCGATTTATATGATTTGCCGACCCTGAAAGACGAAAACAGCATTAGAATATCAAATGAAAAACTAAAACTTGTCAGGGCTAAAATCGAAACAGGCGGCGATGATGAAAAAGATTCCTGCGGAGTTGTTCTTATTCCCTTTATCAATGATGAAGAGGATGAAAATGAAGAAGTTGTTTTTGAGGGTGAAGAAGTTGTCTGAAATAATCTGGAAACCGCAGAAAAAGCAACTTGAATTTATGAAACGGCGCGAATATGAATGCTTGTACGGCGGAGCGGCAGGAGGCGGAAAGAGCGACGCTATTCTTATTGAAGCGCTCAGGCAGGTTCATATTCCGAATTACAGGGGAATTATTTTCAGAAGAACTTATCCCCAACTTGAAGCGCTCATAGCGCGCTCAAGGGAACTTTATTCAAAAATCTTCCCGAGTGCAAAATATAATTCATCGGAAAAAAGATGGCTCTTTCCCTCGGAAGCAAGAATTTTTTTCGGCTATATGCAGTATGAGCAGGATAAATATAACTACCAGGGAAAGCCCTATGATTTCATAGCGTTTGATGAGTTAACGCATTTCACCTTTTCCCAGTATATGTATCTTATGAGCCGAAACAGACCGACGGGACCAAACACAAGAGTTTATATGCGTGCAACGGCAAACCCCGGCGGAATCGGACATTCCTGGGTTAAGGAAAGATTTATAACCCCTGCGCCGCCCTTAACGCCGATTGAAACAAAATATAATATTCTTTCTCCGAAGGGAGAAAAAATTGAAATCTCAAAGCGAAGAATCTTCGTTCCCGCAACCGTTTTTGATAACAAAAAACTTCTCAAAAACGACCCTCAGTATCTCGCAACGCTTGCCGCGCTGCCCGAAGCGGAAAGAAAAGCGCTTCTTCTCGGCTCTTGGGACGGTTTCGACGGTCAGGTTTTCAGCGAATGGCAGAATATTCCTTCCCACTACGGCGACGGCAAATGGACCCATGTTATCAATCCCTTTGATGTTCCGCACAACTGGCGGATTCTGCGCGTTTTCGATTTTGGTTATTCAAGACCTTTTGCGGTTTTATGGCTCGCATTTGACGAGGAGGGAAAGTGCTATGTTATCAAGGAATACTACGGATTTACAGGCGTTCCCAATCAGGGAATAAAACTTGAGCCCGCCGCGATTGCTCAAAACATAAGAGA
>JAFYFO010000111.1 GCA_017543725.1 Eubacterium sp. | reverse complement strand
TTATTTCAAACACAACCGAGGCGGGAATTTGTTTTGATGAAAACGAAAAATATGAAGAGTCGCCGAATATGAATTTCCCCGCAAGAGTAACAAATCTTTTATATCAGCGCTTCAAATCGGGCAAAGAGGGGATAGTTTTTCTTCCTGTTGAACTTATTGAAGATAACGCGCAAACTCTTAAAAAATACATATTGCAGTATGCAAAACTCTGGAATCTTGAAAATGATTTTTCTCGTTTTGTTGAAAACGAGTGCTCATTTTGCAACACCCTTGTTGACAGAATTGTCAGCGGTCATAAAGAAGACGACGAGGACCCCTGTTCAGTTGCCGCTGAGCCTTATGCAAGTTGGATTATTCAGCCGGACGGCAAACTTGAAAAAGTTTTCCCGCTCAATGGTTTTGAAGGTATTCAGTTTTCCGATAATCTTGCTCCTTACCGAACAAGAAAGGTTCGAATACTCAACGGAACGCACACAATGAGCGTTCTCGCTGCGTATATGTGCTGCATTGATATTGTCCGCGATATGATGAACAATGAAGCGTTTTCAAAATATATAAGTCAAGGACTTGAAGAGATAAAGCAAACGATAGAACTTCCGAGGGAAGAACTTGATTCCTTTGCAAAAAGCGTTCTTGAGCGCTTCAATAATCCTTTTATCAATCATAAACTATTTGATATTTCACTCAATTCAACCTCTAAATTCAAAGCGAGATGCCTGCCGACGATTCTTGATTATATCGCCAAAAACGGTAATGCGCCGAAGATTCTTTCTTTTGCTTTTGCCGCATATATCGCTTTTTATACAAAACAGGGAACAAACAGGGAATACATTCCGAATGATTCACCCGAAGTGATTGATTTCTTTGCATCCCTTGAACAAAACACAAAAGACAGCATACCGCAAAAAGTTCTTTCAAATTCCGCTTTTTGGGGCGAGGATTTATCGCAAAACAAAACGCTGTTAAGCGCTGTTGAAAAAAATTATGAAAGCATAATAAACAATGGTATTGAAAACGCAGTTAAAGAGGTTATAAATGGCTAAGTTATTCAAAATAAACGAAAATGATAGCGTTGCCGTTGCGCTTGAAAGAATTGAGAAGGGCTACAGCGAAAAAAACATAGTTGCTCTTGACGAAATTCCTTTTGGCCACAAAATCGCTCTCTGCGATATCAAGGAGGGCGAAAATGTTATTAAATACGGAAATCCGATAGGTCACGCAATTTGTGATATTAAAACCGGTGAGCATATTCATTCCCATAATATGAAAACAAATCTTTCGGGGGTTATTGATTATTCTTTTACCAAAGATAATGAATATAATCCCGAAAAAAGCGATTTGAAAATCAGGGCATATAAAAGAAAAAACGGCAAAATCGGAATAAGAAACGAAATCTGGATAATTCCAACGGTTGGCTGCGTCAATAAAATTGCACAGCGCATTGCCGAAGAGGCAAACAGATTGATATATACTGATTTCAGATTGTTTGACTTAGCGATTAATCCCGATATTGAAGAAAATTTCGACGGCGTTTATGCTTATACTCATCCTTTTGGATGTTCTCAGATTGATGAGGATTTGGAAAACACTAAAAAGATTTTATCAGGGCTTGTCAATCATCCAAATGCAGGCGGAGTTCTTGTTGTTTCACTCGGCTGTGAAAATAATAATCTTGATGAATTCATACCGTTTTTAGGCGATTACGATAAAAACAGAGTCAAGTTTCTCGTTGCTCAGGATGTGGGCGATGAACTTGAAGAGGGTATGAAACTCGTCAGCCGGATATATGAAGAAATCAAAGACGATAAAAGAGAAGAATTCGGAATTGAAAACCTTGTTGTCGGCTATAAATGCGGAGGCTCAGACGCTTTTTCGGGCATCAGCGCAAACGCTTTGTGCGGCAGGGTTAATGAAATGCTGACGGACGCGGGCGCATCAAC
>JAFYFO010000110.1 GCA_017543725.1 Eubacterium sp. | reverse complement strand
TCAGTTGATTTGAGAGACGGAAATCAGTCGCTTGTTGACCCGATGAATCTTCAGGAAAAGCTTGAATTTTTCCAGACTCTTGTTGATGTTGGCTTTAAAGAGATTGAAGTTGGTTTCCCGTCTGCAAGCGAAACCGAATATGAAATTTTAAGAACGCTTATTGACGGAAACTATATCCCCGATGATGTAACAATTCAGGTTCTTGTTCAGGCAAGACCCCACCTCATCAAGAAAACCTTTGAGGCTATCCACGGCGCAAAGAACGTTATCGTGCATTTTTATAACTCAACCTCAACTCTTCAGAGAAAGGTTGTTTTCAAAACCGATATGCAGGGCGTTATTGATATTGCAGTTAAGGGCGCTCAGCTCATTTATGAGCTTACCGAAGAGGAAAAGAAGAAAAATCCCGATATGAATATCCGTTTTGAATATTCACCCGAAAGCTTCACGGGAACCGAGATGGATAATGCGGTTGAAATCTGCCGCAGGGTTATGGAAGAACTCCATATAACAAAGGAAAACCCGATTATCCTCAACCTTCCCTCAACTGTTGAATGCTCAACCCCGAACGGATATGCTGACCAGATTGAATACTTCTGCCGTCATCTTCCGAACAGAGAGGCTGCAATTATTTCGCTTCATCCCCATAACGACAGGGGCGAGGGCGTTGCCGCAACCGAGCTTGCTCTTATGGCAGGCGCCGACAGAGTTGAAGGAACTCTTTTCGGCAACGGCGAAAGAACGGGTAATGTTGACGTTGTTACTCTTGCGCTTAATATGTGGACCCAGGGCGTTGACCCCGAGCTTGATTTCCATGATATAAACAAAATCAAAGAGGTTTATGAGCGCTGTACTAAAATGGAAGTGCCGCCTCGTCATCCCTATGCGGGCGAGCTCGTGTTTACAGCCTTTTCAGGTTCTCATCAGGATGCCATCAACAAGGGCAAAATTTATATGGATGAGAGCAAAACCGATATGTGGGAGGTTCCCTATCTTCCGATTGACCCCGCAGATGTCGGAAGGGAATACGAGCCGATTATCCGCATAAACTCACAGTCGGGCAAGGGCGGAACTGCATTTATTCTTGCAAATAACTACGGAATAAAGATGCCAAAGGCAATGCATCCCGAATTCGGCGCAGTTGTTCAGAAGGCTTGCGATGAAAAGGGAACGGAGCTTTCCGCACCCGAGGTATTCGACTTATTCCAGAAGGAATACAGAAATGTTGCAGGACCGTACAGACTTCGCAACTATAAGGTTTATGAAGAAAAGGTTGAGGAAGAAGAGCTTTCAAAGGTTAAGTTTGAAGGAACAATAACCTATAAGGACGGCGAAAACATCAGCATTTCAGGCGAGGGCAGCGGTCCTATCGGCGCTTTCTTCACCGCTATTCAGAAAATCGGTATTACAGGATATGAATTTATCGACTATAGCGAGCATGCTATCGCTGTTGGCTCCGATTCAAAGGCTATCAGCTATATTCATCTTAAGAACCCCGAGGGCAAGGATGTTTTCGGAATAGGCGTCAGCCATAATATCAGCTATGCTTCAATGAAGGGTATAATCTGCGCTATCAACCGTGATCAGCCCGATACCTACAGGGACGATACAATGCCCGGTATCTTTGATATTTGCTAAGGAGAAAAGCTATGAAGGAATTTAACATAACAGTTTTAAAGGGCGACGGAATAGGTCCCGAGATTGTTGATGAAACAATCAAGGTGCTTGATAAAGCGGGCGAGAAGTTCGGCTTTAAGTTCAATTATAACTATCAGCTGCTTGGCGGCTGCGCAATTGATGAAACGGGCGTTCCATACCCCCAGGCAACTGCCGATGCCTGCAAGGAGAGCGATGCAGTTCTCCTCGGCGCAGTTGGCGGTCCTAAGTGGGATAGCCAGCCGGGAAGCAACCGCCCCGAAAAAGGTCTTCTTGCAATCCGTGAGGATTTAGGACTTTTTGCAAATCTCCGTCCTGCAAAGATTTTTGCTCCGCTTAAGAGCGCTTCTCCGATTAAGGAGGAGATTATCGGCGACGGACTTGATATCCTCATTGTCCGTGAGCTTACAGGCGGAATTTATTTCGGCGACAGGGGAACATATGAAGAAAACGGCGTTGTCGGCGCATACGATACCGAGCGCTATACCTATCCCGAAATCAAGCGAATTGTTGTTGCAGGCTTTGAATATGCGATGAAGCGTGAAAAGAGATTAACCTGCGTTGATAAGGCAAATGTTCTTGATTCTTCAAGACTCTGGCGTAAGGTTATGGAGGAAACCGCAAAGGATTATCCCGAGGTTGAGGTTTCATATATGTATGTTGATAACTGTGCAATGCAGCTTGTTCGCAATCCCAATCAGTTTGATACAATCGTAACCTCAAATATCTTCGGCGATATTCTTTCCGATGAGGCTTCGATGATTAGCGGCTCAATCGGAATGCTTGCTTCGGCTTCTCTTGCAGAGGGCACTTTCGGATTATACGAGCCAATTCACGGCTCCGCTCCCGATATTGCAAATCAGGGCAAGGCAAATCCGCTTGCAACAATCCTTTCAGGCGCTATGATGCTTCGCTATACCTTCGGCGAAAGTGAAGCTGCCGATGCAATTGAAAAGGCAGTTGATGAAGCGTTAACAAAAGCAAGAACTCCCGATATTTATGAAGAGGGCTTTGAAGCTGTTTCAACCTCTCAGATGGGCGATTTGGTTGCTTCATTATTATAAGAAAAATAAAATAACCGATGCGGTGCATCGGTTATTTTTTATCTCTTAATTTTTTAAAAAAGTCTGTGAGCAGTTCGGAGCATTCCTTTTCCATAACTCCTGCAATTATTTCGGGCTTATGATTATAGGGAATTCTGTTGAAATCGGCAACCGAGCCGAAGGAACCCGCCTTATTGTCGTATGCCCCGAAATAAACGGTTTTAATCCTTGAATTAATTATTGCGCCTGCACACATCGGGCAGGGCTCAAGCGTAACATATAAATCACATCCGAAAAGACGCCAGCCGCCGAGCGCTTTGCAGGCGCCGTCAATCGCCTCAATTTCGGCATGGTGCAGCGCATTTTTTTCACTTTCCCTGCGATTTCTTCCCGTTGCAATTATTTTTCCGTCTTTAACTATAACTGCGCCAACGGGAACTTCGCCCTCTTTTTCACTTTCCATAGCAAGCGCTATGGCTTTTTTCATATATTTGTTTTCCATATTAAACCGGCACGATTGTCTGAGTTGTTTCGTAGATTAACAAAGCAATCGGAATAAGCAGCCCGGGAAGCAGGCAAAGAAGTTTTAATCCGAAAGACGGAGCGTATGGCTCTTTCGGCGCTTTCTTTGTTTTCGGCAGGAGTTCTTTTTTTATTATCAGATAAATCAGCCCTGCTATTCCGAAAACAAACCAAATAATATAAACAGCCGAAGCAAAGTTTTCACCGGCTTTTGAAGAGTCTGTTGCGTATGTTAAAATATCGTTTATAACCGAAATCGCGTTGTTGAAACCGTGAATAAGCATTGCGGGAATAATATTATCCGTTACGATTGTTATATAACCGAAAACAAGTCCGAGCAAAAACGCAAAAACAAATTGAATAACATTTCCGTGAATAAGCCCGAAAACAATGCTGATTGCAAAAACGGCAAAGCCTTTTCCGTATTTCCTCAAAGCGCCCATAGCGCTGCATCGCATTGCAAATTCTTCGCAAAGCGCGGGCGCAACAGCGGTTGAGAAAACAAGGATAACACATTCCAAAATGCTTGATGGCTTATTGTATTCGGGCAAAGTCAGTTTATATCCGAACTGCTTGAAAAGAGCGATAATAAATTCTGTTACCCAATTTGCGCCGATACAGCACATCATTCCGACGCAGACCCACGCGGCGGTTTTGGCAAAACCGATTTTTTTCCTCGGAATCAAATCGCCCTGAAAATTCTTTTTCAGAATCAGCGAAAGAAGGAAAAACGGCAGAACAAGGGATATAATATCAACGGCAACTATATTAAACGCATTCTGGAAAAGCGAGGATTCGCTTTGAAAATCAATATGCCAGACGACCTGAATAAACAAAATTGAAAAAACCTGGAGGAAAAGGCTGAAAATCAGAGTTCCGCCTATTGCCAGACCTGAAAGGAAAACGCCATTGAGTTCGGAAGAACGCTTTCTTTTATAATAGATATGCTGCTGATACGCCTGTTTCATCTGTTCCTGATTCGGGTATTGCATATTGTTGAAAATTTGGTTGTTTTGCATTAATTTTTTTCTTCCTTAATCTAAATTTTTCGCAACTTCTTTGATGTATTCTTTCAGTTGGTCCTTAACCTCGGGATGATTAAGTCCAACCTCAATATTTGCCTTGAGAATTCCGAATTTATTTCCCATATCGTATCTGTCGCCGTCGTAGTCAACAGCGATAACTCCGTCTGTTTGCGAAAGGGTTTTCATAGCGTCCGTCAGTTGAAGTTCGCCGCCTGCGCCCTTCGGGGTGTTTTCAAGAATTTCAAAGATTTTTGAGGGGAGAACAACCCTTCCGAGAATTGAAAAATTGCTTATAATCTCTTCTCTTTTCGGCTTTTCAATCATATCGGTACACATATAATTCTTTTCATCAATTTTGCTGACTTTAAGCGTGCAGTATTTCATAACGCTTTCATCATCAACTTCCTTAACGCCGACAATGCCCCTCTCAAATTTATCATAGGAGTCAATGAGTTGTTTTGTAACGGGAGTCTGAGCAATCATAACATCGTCGCCGTAAAGAATTGCAAAAGGCTCGTCGCCGATAAAGGATTTTGCGCAGAGAACAGCGTGGCCGAGGCCTGCGGTTTCTTTCTGACGGAGAAAATAGATGTTTCCGAAATTCGAACATTCCTTAACGGCGGCAAGAATATCCGCTTTATCTTCCTTGCCCTCAAGTTTTGTTTCAAGTTCAAAGGCGTGGTCGAAATGGTCCTCAATAGCGCCTTTTCCGCGGTTTGTTATAATCAATACTTCCTCAATTCCGCTGTTGAAAGCCTCTTCAACAATGTATTGAATAGCGGGCTTATCAACGATGTTGAGCATTTCTTTCGGAACTGCTTTTGAAGCCGGAAGCACCCTTGTTCCGAGACCTGCGGCGGGAATTATTGCTTTTCTGACTTTTTTCATAAATAAAACTCCTTAGTAAATCAATGTCTGGCTTGCAATTGAAATAAGAGAATAAATCGCAAATCCTGCGGTAAGCGGAAGGAATAGATTAGTTCCTCCGCGTCTTGAAAGATAATAGCGTTTGAGTTGGGACTGCGATAAATCGCTGCCCTGAGCGCCAAACAACGGCGATTGAACAAACGAAGCGCCGTCTTTAAGTTGAGCGTTAACGCTTTTTATAAAGTCGGATATGGTCGATTTATAAATTCTGTCCGCCAGAAGCGCCTGAACAATTCTTAAAATAATTATTGCGGCAAAGGCTATTCTGCTGATTGTTATTGCCGTTGAAAAATCTGAAATCTTCAAAAGCGCGTTGAAGTCATCATTTGTCGCCTTGTTCTGAGCAAGCAGATTTGCAAGATTGCTTAATCCCTCAACATATTTCGGCGCAAGTTTTGAAATTGCAAAGGTGCTTGCGTAAATAACGCCGATAAAAGCAGTCATAAAACCGATTGCCTGCTTGTACATTTTTCTGTAAAAAAGATAGAGGCTTCCGAATAAAAACGCGCCCCAGTTCCAACTTGCTTTTCTTCCCCTGTATTCAAATTCCTTGAAAACATTGATAAATCTCGGAACATTGGTTTTGATTGTTGCCGCGTAGTCCGCAACGCTTTCTCCGCAGATGGTCTGGTCGTCTTTTTCATAAACGGAATCAAAACTCATCAAATCGGGAAGCAGGAAACCCTCAAAAGGATTTCTTGCTTCATTCTGATTAACGTCGTTTTGATTTTCGCTTGTTTCATTCTTTGTGTCTTCGGCTGTCTGATTTACCTGCGCATTTTTCTTTTGCTCGTCATAATAACTGTATCCCGAAGCGTGCAGACCCCTGTTAACGCAGTGCCCAACCGCTTTATAACACTCTCTGTGGTGCGGAGTTCCGCATTCGGGGCAAAAAACAATATCGTCGCCCTTCTGAAAAATTCTGTTGCAAACAGGGCAGGAGGCATTTTCACTTAATTGCATAATTATCTCCTTCTTTCGGATAATTCACTTCATTAACATATTATACTTATTATATATCAAAAAATCAATTATTTGTTTAATTGTTTTTAAACTTGAAATAATATGCATAATATTATATAATTGTGAAAACTAATAATTATCGGAGTTTATATATGATTGAATACGAAGAATTAAAACAGAGGTTAATGCAAAGCGAAGATGCGATTGAAAACCTTAAAGAGGCGCTGAGCATTGACAGTGTTAAAGAAGAAATTGAAAACCTTGAAAAAGAAAGCGCCGCTCCCGATTTCTGGGACGATATGGAAAAAAGCCAGAAAACAATGCAGAAAATCGGCTCTCTCAAATCGAAGGTTCAGAATTATGAGGATTTGAAAAACGATTTCGATGACGCTCTCGTTATGATTGAACTTGCAAATGAGGAGGACGACGCTGATTTGCTCCCCGACTGCACTTCTTCGGTTGCGGATATCGAAAACAGAATTGAAAGTTTAACTCTTTCAACGCTTCTCAGCGGCGAATTTGATGATAACAAT
>JAFYFO010000109.1 GCA_017543725.1 Eubacterium sp. | reverse complement strand
CTGAATAAGAACTGTTTTTCCAACGCCTTCGCCTCCGAAAAGTCCGATTTTTCCGCCCTTCTGATAGGGGGTTAAAAGGTCGATAACCTTTATTCCTGTTTCAAGAATTTCAACTTCCGAGGACTGTTCTTCAAATGCGGGTGGTCTTCTGTGAATTGACCAATGTTCTTCAGTTTCAAGGCTTTCAAGCCCGTCTATCGTTTCGCCGACAACATTAAAAAGTCTGCCGAGCGTTTTTTCGCCAACGGGAACTTTTATTGCCGAACCAGTTGCCTCAACCTGCATTTCTTTATAAAGCCCGTCCGACGCGGCAAGCATAATGCAGCGAACAGTATTATTTCCGATATGCTGAGCAACCTCCATAACGGCTTTTTTTCCTTCGCACTCAACTTCAAGCGCGTCTTTAATCCTCGGGAGTTTGCCCTCAAAAACAACATCAATAACAGGTCCCATAACCTGAACAATTTTTCCGTAATTCATATAAACTGAACCTTTCAATCGGGGGCTGAATTTGCCCTCTAATCAAATTTTCAAAAACACATTTAACTTAATTACTATGCTTTGACCCGCCGACAACTTCCGTTATCTCCTGGGTTATCGCCGCCTGGCGCGCCCTGTTATATTTTATACTCAGTTCCTTGAGCATTTTCTGAGCGCTTTCGGTTGCGGTTTGCATTGCAAGCATTCTTGAATTATGCTCGCTGCAATATGATTCAACAAGCGCGCCGAAAATAAATCCCGTTATATAATCGGGAACGATATGTTCAAAAACAGTATTGGCATCCGGAATAAACGCCGCGCCTTCATAGTGGTCAACAAGGTCGTTTTCAATGGGCGTTATTCTTTCAGCCCTAAGAGGAAGAATCTTTCTGCTGACAGCCTGAACAGTCATTGAATTAACCGTTTTGGTATAGAGAATATAGAGGTCGTCTATCTTCTCTTCAACAAAGAGTTCCAGAAGCCTTGTTGCAATATGCCTTGCCCTGTTCATTGTCGGATTCTGGGCAGTATAGTTGAAACTGATATCAATCGGGATATCCTTCGTTTCAAAATAATGCCTTCCCTGCTGCCCGACAACGAAAAGCATATCCGCTTCTTCATTGAGAGCAATCTTTTCGGCAAGTTTCGTCACATTGTGGTTATAAGCGCCTGCAAGTCCCTTATCGGCGGTTATAACAAGATAACCCGCCATTCGCTGAGCGCCTTTCTTATGCTCACGGGTGTTGAAAAACTCACCCGAGGCTTCCGGCGCTTCTTCAAGAAGTTTTGCAAGCGAATCCTGAATCATATTAAAATACGGCTTTGTCTTATTAAGTTCTTTTCTGGCTTTCTGAAGCTTGGATGATGACACCATATACATTGCATTGGTTATCTTCATAGTGTCTTTAATTGACTTCATTCTGCTCTGAATTTCTCTTGCGTTTGCCATAATTCAATCAGCCTTCAAATTCATCAACAGCCTCAAGGATTTTTTCCTTAAGCTCGTCATCCAATACCTTTTCGGTATTAATCTGATTTATAATATCCTGATGATTTTCTTCAAAGTATTTAAGCATTTCAGCCTGATACTTTTTAACTCTGTTTGTTTCAATACTTGCAAATCGCTTTCCTATAGCCGCAACAAGAGTTATTACCTGCTGTGCAAGCGACATCGGATTTCCGAGGGGCTGTTTAAGAAGTTCCATAAGTCCGCTTCCGTAATAAAGCCTAAGTTTTGTTTCATCATCCAAATCGGAAGAAAACTGAGTGAAAACTTCCATTTCCCTGAACTGCGCCAAATCAACACGGAGCGAGCCTGCCGCTTTTTTCATTGCCTTTGTCTGAGCAGCACCGCCGACACGGGAAACCGAAAGACCGACATTAACCGCAGGGCGCTGACCCGAGAAGAACAAATCCGATTCAAGATAAATCTGACCGTCCGTTATTGAAATAACATTTGTCGGAATATATGCGGAAACGTCGCCCGCCTGAGTTTCGATAATCGGAAGGGCTGTTATCGAGCCTCCGCCGAGTTCATCCGAAAGACGGCTTGAGCGCTCCAGAAGTCTTGAATGGAGATAGAAAACATCACCGGGATACGCCTCTCTTCCGGGAGGTCTTTCAAGAAGGAGCGAAATCGCTCTGTATGCAACGGCGTGTTTGCTTAAATCATCATAAACTATAAGGCAATCCTGACCGCGATACATAAAGTATTCAGCCATAGCGGTTGCCGAATAGGGTGAAATATACTGAAGTGAAGCAGGGTCAGCCGCTGTTGAGCAAACGACAATCGTATATTCAAGAGCGCCGTGCTTTTCAAGGTCGCCGACAAGTTTTGCAACCGTTGAAGCCTTCTGACCTATCGCATTATATATGCAAATGCAGTTTTTACCCTTCTGATTGAGAATGGTATCAAGCGCTATTGAGGTTTTACCCGTCTGACGGTCGCCGATAATAAGTTCTCTCTGCCCCCTGCCTATCGGAAACATTGAATCTATTGCAAGAATACCTGTTTCAAGCGGTTTTGAAACGGATTTTCTGTCAACAATTGAGGGTGCGGGCTGTTCAACAAGGCGGTAATCATCCGCGTCTATTTCACCCTTGCCGTCAATAGGCTCGCCCAGAGCATTAACAACTCTGCCTATAAAGCCGTTGCCTACGGGAACACCCGCTTTTTTGCGCGTTCTTTTAACCCTTGAGCCTTCGCTGATTTCATCATCGGTTCCGAAAAGAATACATCCCACCGAATCCTTTTTGATGTTCTGAACCATTCCTTTAACGCCAGACTCAAAAAGAACAATCTCGCCGTACATAACCGAATTCAGCCCGTATATAGTTGCAATACCGTCGCCAACGGAAACAACCGTACCGATTTCATCGTTTGATACGGCAAATTCATAATCCTTTATATCCTCTTTAAGAATAGAAATAATTCCCAGTGGGTCGGCTTCGGTATTCTTTTTGACATTCTGAACAACGCTCTGCTTTATTTCGTCAAGCTTTGTTTTAAGGCTGCGGTCATAAAGCTTTCCGTTGACCTCAATGGTAAATCCGCCAAGAATTGACGGGTCCTTTACAATTTCGGTCTTAACCTCTGCGGCTCCTGTTTCTTTTTTTACAAAATCCTTAAGTCCGCTAAGCTGTTTTTCGTTAGGCTCATTAACACAGGTAATGATTGCCGTAACGGTATTACTCTGTCTGTCAAGCTCTTTAAAATACGCATTAGCTATCTCTTTAAATGAAGACAGCTTTCTTTCGTCGACCATTTTTTTTACTGCCGCTCTTACCGATACCGTAAACAGCTCGTTAATAGCTGTTTCTTTCTCTGACTTAGAAACAGATGGATTGTTGAGAATTTCAACAACCTCCTTAGTGGCAATAACAGCCTGCGCTTTTTTTATATCGTCCGCACCTGCTCCTTTTGATGAGAGCAGCTCAATATAATCGTTAATATTATTAATCATTATTCGTCACTGCTTTCTTTTAAAAACTCATCAAAAATAGCACTGTCGCTTTCGGCGGTAACATTTGCGCCGACAACCTTTTCAGCTGTCTCCATAACAAGAGCTGCAAATTCCTCTTTGGTTGCCTTTCTTGATGCTTCGCGCTCCTCTTCAAGCTGTTTTTCAGTGTCAGCCCTTAATTCTTTAGCGTCTGACTGAGCTTTTTCAATAATTTTATCATATTCAGTCTTTGCGCTTGCTTTGGCATCGGAAATAATCTTTTTGCCCTCTTCCTCATAATTTGCAATACGGCTTTCATAATCAGCAAGCTTTTCATCAGCCAGAGCTTCAGTTTCCTCTGCCTTTTTGAACTGCCCGTCAATCATATCGCGTCTTGCGTCAAGCACCTTTTTGATTCTGCCGAATAAGAACTTCTTCATCAAAAGGTAAAATACGATTAAGTTAATAAGCGTAAATACTGAGTTCCAGTCGAATTTTAACATTGCCTGTTTCCTTTCCGAGTTGGTTTTTTTCGGATTTATTTAAGCATAAAGATAATAAGAATACTAACAATAAGTCCGTAAATTGCGGTTGCCTCTGCAAGCGCACAACCAAGAAGCAATGCTGTCTGAATTTTACCCGAAGCCTCGGGCTGACGAGCAATGCTTTCAACTGCTTTTCCTGTTGCCATACCGATACCGATACCTGCACCAATACCTACTAAAACTGCAACTGCTGCACCAATAGCAATAATTCCCATAATTCTTTCTCCTTTAAACTAAATTATATAATCACATCACACCTTAACACTGCTGTTTTCAGGTGATTTTGTTTTTTTGCGTTTTTTAACTTTTTTCTCTTTAGGCTCAGTTTCCGTTTTTTCTATCGCCTCGTGAATATAAAGCGAGGTCAGGAAAACAAATATATATGCCTGAAGCAAACCGTCAAACAAATCAAAGTACAAACTGAACACCATTGGAATCAATGTGTTTCTGGTAACAATTTTTATCAGCTCCATAATTGTAAACGCTGCAAGAACATTACCGAAAAGTCGCATTGCAAGAGATAACGGCTTAGTGAACACCTCAAGTATATTAATCGGAGTAATAATCCATATTGGTTCGGCAAAGGCTTTCAGCCTTCCTTTAAAGCCCTTGGCTCTGAACGCTGCATATTCAACAAGAACAATACTTGTCAGCGCCATAACCGCAGTTACCTGCATACTCTTTGTAGGCGGCTTCATAGAGCCGAAAAACGTGGGACTGAATATTCCGATGATATTTGAAACACCGATAAACAACGCCATACTCATCAGCCACGGAATATACTGCGTTCCCTCTTCACCGACAAGACCTTTAAAAAAGTCCTCGCCCTTTTCATATATCAGTTCCAAAAACGCCTGTCTCTTTGTTATCTTGCCTTCAACCTTAAGATTTCTTGTAAGGATTATGGCAAGAAGCGTCATAACCGCTATGATAACCCATGAAACAACCGTTGATTCGTCAACTTTGATTATGTGACCGGCAATACTGAAAGAGAATACTTCTTCAATATTCAGCTCTTCGGCAATTGCAGCCCCTAAATCAAGTTTCATTGTAACGGGAGTTAACATCTTTTATTATCACCCCATACCATTCTTAATATAAAACTCATTATAGCACCGAAATTTTATTTTGCAACATTATATATATTAAATTTAGTGCATAACATTAAAAAAATCGCCTCAAAAACCGGTTCAAAATATCCAAGTTGAACAAAGTTTATACAATCCGTATATTTACGTTATACAAATAGTTTGAAATTATACAATTTAAAATTAAATGTTTACTTATCTGCTCAAATGATTTATAATATTATGCGTAAAATTTGTTTGAGCGAAGCGAGTAACCTATTTGCCTCCCTTGCCAAAGGGAGGTGGCTGCGAATACTTGGAGCAGACGGAGGGATGGTCACAGAGATTAAAAACGACCGTCTGCAACCCAATGACATTAAGTTAAAAATATCAGAATGGGGCGCTGGAGTCATCGCCCCCTACATAACTCAATCAAACGAATTCTGTAGGGGATGACGACCTCGGCATCCCGTTAACTTAATGACATTGGTCTGCAACCTATCATTTTTTAGAGAGTATCGCAAACAGCATTCAGTCTCTTCGTTCCCAAAACGACCATCCTTCCACCACTTCGTGGTCCCCCTCCCTTTGCAAGGGAGGCAATAATGTTAAGGAGATTATTTACATGGCACAGCAAAAGAAAATGGTTGATGCTATAACATCAATGGATGAAGACTTTGCAAAATGGTATACTGACGTATGCAAAAAAGCAGAGCTTATTGAATACACAAGCGTTAAAGGCTGTATGGTAATTCGTCCGTACGGCTACGCCATCTGGGAAAACATCCAGAGTATTCTTGATAAAATGTTTAAGGAAACAGGGCACGAAAATGTTTG
>JAFYFO010000108.1 GCA_017543725.1 Eubacterium sp. | reverse complement strand
TAAGAGGAAAAATATGGGTAATATTATCGCAGAGAAAAGTTATAAGTTTGCAGTCAGAATTGTTAAACTTTGCGGAATCTTAGAAGCGGGGAAAAAGCAATTTGTTTTATCAACGCAACTATTGAAATCAGGAACCAGTATTGGAGCAAATGTATCAGAAGCACAGCAGGCACAAAGCAAAAAGGATTTTGTTTCAAAAATCAGCATTGCTTTAAAAGAGGCAGCCGAAACAAAGTATTGGCTCAACTTGCTGCATGATACAGGATTTCTAAGTGATTCGGAGTTTGATTCAATATACAGTGATGCTGTTGAAATTGAAAAAATACTGGTAACTATTATTAAAACTTCAAAAACGGAATTGGAACAATTATAATCGGGTGTGGGTGTCCCACCCTGAATTTTCCATTTTACATTTTAAAATTTCAATTTTTTTGGGAGGATAAAAATGAGTGATTTTACCCATGTATATTTCGACGGGCTGGGGATTGATTTCAATCTGCCCTCCGTTGCTTTCAGCGTTTTCGGGCACGATATTCATTTCTACGGTCTGATTATCGCATTTGGATTTGCTCTTGCCGTTTTATACGGCGGCAGGGGAGCGTATAAGTGGAAAATGAGCCTCGACGGTATGACCGATGTTCTTCTTTGGGGAACGATTTTCGGAATTGTCGGCGCAAGGGCTTATTATGTTGCTTTTGAATGGGAATATTATTCTCAGCATCTGAATGAAATACCTGCCATATGGAATGGCGGAATTGCCATTTACGGCGGAATAATCGGCGCGCTCATCGGCGCAGCAATCGGATGCAAAATAGGAAAAATAAACTATCTCAATCTTCTTGATTTGGGCGCTCTCGGACTTCTTATCGGACAAGGCATAGGAAGATGGGGCAATTTCTTCAATCAGGAAGCCTTTGGAACAAACACGGAAACTGCGCTTTTCAGAATGTGGTCGCCGAAAATCAAGGAAACCCTTGCCGCTTCGGCTGAGGCTCTTTCCGCGAAAGGCATTGATGTTGACCCGGCAATGCCCGTTCATCCGACTTTTCTTTATGAAAGCGTCTGGTGCCTTCTGAGTTTTCTCATCCTTCATATTATCGTTAATAAGAAAAGAGAATTCAAAGGCGAAATCTTTATGCTCTACGGAGTTTTATACGGCGCTGAAAGAATGATTGTTGAGGGAATGAGAACCGATTCCCTTTATATAGGAAACACAACTCTCAGGGTTTCTCAACTTCTTTCAATGATTATAGTTGTTGTTGCTCTTGCGTTTTTCATCTTTTTTATCGTTAAAGCGAAAAAGGGAACTCTTCCCGAAAAAATGCTTCCGATAATTGATGATAGCGCCGATAAAAAAGAAGATGACGAACTCTCATCAATAGTTGTTGAGAGCGCAAATTCCGATATAAGTGAGGAGAAAGAAAATGCAGATAATTAACGGAAAAGAAGTTTCAGCAAATGTTAAAGCAGGCGTTAAGGCGCAGTGTGAAGAACTCAAAAAGCAGGGAATAACTCCGGGTCTTGCGGTTATTATTGTCGGCGAAGACCCTGCTTCACAGGTTTATGTCCGCAATAAGGAAAGAGCCTGCGAGGAATGCGGGTTTTACAGCAAAAAATATACTCTTCCCGAAAACACAACTCAGGAAGAACTCAATAATCTGATTATAAAACTCAATAATGATAAAAGCATAAACGGAATTCTTTGCCAACTTCCTTTGCCGAAACATCTTGATGATAAAGAAGTTATCAGCCTTATCAATCCCATTAAAGATGTTGACGCATTTCACTCCGAAAATGTCGGAAAAATTATGATAGGCGAATATAATTTCCTTCCCTGCACTCCTGCGGGTATTATTGAACTGATAAAGTCAACAGGCGTTG
The DNA here is from genome assembly GCA_017543725.1 of Eubacterium sp. Classification (GTDB taxonomy): domain Bacteria; phylum Bacillota; class Clostridia; order Oscillospirales; family Acutalibacteraceae; genus Eubacterium_R. Next base: position 4,616 of record JAFYFO010000108.1, on the reverse strand, counting down.
AAATCAGCGGCAAAAAGGCGGTTATCATCGGAAGAAGCAATATTGTCGGCAAACCTATGGCAATGCTTCTTCTCCACGAAAACGCAACCGTTGAAATAACTCATTCAAAAACCGAAAAACTTGCAAAAGAGGCTTCAAGCGCTGATATTCTTGTTGTTGCAATCGGAAAAGCAAAATTCGTTAAAAGCGATATGGTTAAAGAAGGCGCAGTTGTTATAGATGTCGGTATGAACAGGGATGAAAACGGCAAACTCTGCGGCGATGTTGATTTTGAAGATGTTAAGGATAAATGCTCATTTATTACTCCCGTTCCGGGCGGAGTCGGACCTATGACAATTTCAATGCTTATGAAAAACACATTAACCGCGGCAAAGATTCAGAACAACATTAAATAATTACGAATTACGAGTGACGAATGATATGAGTTAAGAATTAAGAGTGAAGAGTGAAGAGTTTTGGTTACTCGCGCAAGCGCTCGAACAATAAAAATTGTATAGGAGTGGCGTCCTTTCATTTGTAGGGAGCGGCAACCCTGACGCTCCTGCTGCGGAATGTCGAGGGCGCCATTCCCTACGGTTCAAGATGAAGTGTTGTTGTTTCATTTTCCCGAATATAATCGGGTGCGGGTGTTCCCGCCCGAAACTCTTCACTCTTAACTCTTAATTCTTAACTCGAATATAAAAACCTAAAACCTAAAACCTAAAACCTAAATTATGATTGGTAAAATAATTCTTTTAATAGTTTTAATTTTCTTAAACGCGGTTTTTGCAAGCGCAGAAATCGCGGTTATCTCAATGAACGACGCAAAACTTCATCAACTGACAAACGAAGGAAATAAAAAAGCGCAGATGCTTTCAAAACTTGTAAGCCAGCCTTCAAGGTTTCTTGCAACAATTCAGGTTGCAATAACCCTTGCAGGTCTTTTGAGTTCTGCCTTTGCTGCGGATAGTTTTTCTCAGCCGATTGTTAAATGGCTGATTGATTCGGGCGTTTCAGTCAGCGAAAAAACTCTCAGCGCGGTAACGCTTGTTGTTATAACCCTGATTCTTGCATATTTCAATCTTGTTTTCGGCGAACTTGTTCCAAAGCGAATTGCAATGAAAAGGGCTGAAAAAATGGCGCTCGGAATGTCGGGAATGTTATACGGCGTTTCAATTATTTTCAAGCCAATAGTTTTTATTTTAACCGTTTCAACAAATCTTGTTTTAAGAATTTTCGGTATCGACCCGAATGAAAACGATGAAAAAGTTACCGAAGAGGAAATCAGGATGCTTCTTTCTCAGGGAAGGGAGCAGGGAACAATTAACGATTATGAAAACGAGATAATTCAGAATGTTTTCGAGTTCAACGATTGGGCGATTGAGCAGATTTGCACCCACAGAAGGGATGTTGATTCGCTTGACGCTGACGACAGCATTGAACAGTGGAACAAAACAATCTTTGAAACAAGGCATACATACTATCCTGTTTTCAAAGATAATAATGAAAATATTATCGGAATACTCGACACAAAGGATTATTTCCGCCTTTCTAAAAAATCCAAAGCGGCGGTTATGCGAAGTGCTGTGGACGAGCCTTTTTATGCGCCCGAAGGTATGAAGGCGAATGTTCTTTTGAAACAGATGAAAAGCAAAAGGAATTATTTTGCCGTTATTATTGATGAATACGGCGGATTTGAAGGAATAATAACTTTGCACGACCTTATGGAATCGCTTGTCGGCGATATGAACGATATTGAAGAGGGCAAAGTTCTTTCCGATATTCAGCCTCTGACTCAGGGCAACTGGCGAATAAGGGGAAGCGCGGATATTCACGAGGTTTCCGAAACGCTTGGAGTTGATTTAACCGATGATGATTTATATGATACCTTCAACGGCTATGTTTGCTCCGTTGTTCAGAGAATACCCAACGACGGCGAAATGTTTGTCTGCGAAACAGATGAACTCATTATCAGCGTTAAGTCGGTTAAAAACCATATGATTCAAAGCGCAACAGTAACAAAAAAAGAAAGCGATAAGGAATAAATTATGACGCTTGAAGAAGAACTTGTTGATTTATTAATTAAAAAAAACTATCATATTTCCTTTGCGGAAAGTTGCACCGGGGGACTTTGCGCCGCAACGCTCGTTAATGTTGCAAACGCTTCAAAGGTTTTTGATATGAGTTTTGTAACCTATGCAAACGAAGCAAAAATAAATCTCCTCGGAGTCAGCGAAGAAACAATTAAGAAACACGGCGTTGTTTCCGAAGAAGTTGCAAGAGAAATGGCTCAGGGAGTTGCTGAGAAAGCAAAAAGCGAAATCGGCGTTGGCGTATCGGGAATTGCAGGACCTTCGGGAGGAACGGCTGAAAAACCCGTCGGAATGGTTTGTTTCGGCTTTTGTATAAACGGAAAAACAATAACCGCAACAAAACAATTCGGCGAAATCGGCAGAAACGAGGTCAGAAATTCCTCAGTCCGATTCGTTTATCAAACATTAATCAATTTGATAAAATAACTCTTGATTTTTATAAGAATATCAAATATAATATTAACGCTGAAGGTGATAATATGATTAATGTTTTCAATAGAAAAATATTATTTCAGGATGTTGATGCACAGGCAACTGAAAAAGTCTGGTCAACCCTCAGAGAAAACGGAATAAAGTATGAAGTTGCAACAAAAACTCACACTTCTTCATTTAAACGAATGTTAACTCAAAGGCAAAATATGCGCTTCAACGCAGGCGGAATCCCCGCAAGTATGATGGAGCATCCAAGGGATTATCTCTATATCGTTTATGTTAATAAAAACGATTATGAAAGAGCAAAATCCCTCTGCGATTTATAAACTAAATAAAATGCTGGTATGGCTCAGTTGGTAGAGCAGCGCATTCGTAATGCGCAGGTCATCGGTTCGAGTCCGATTACCAGCTCCAAAATGAAAAACCGTCCTCAAAGGACGGCTTTTCATTTTGGGCGTAGGTAGTTGGACGAGAAACGAACTCCAAATTTTTCGTGCCGCTCGCTGCTGGGAATATTTGGGAGAAAGCCCCAGTGGGGCTTTCGATATTTGAGAAGAGAGTCCGATTACCATCTCCAAAAATCCCAGAGCAGATTTTTCTGCTCTGGGATTTTTCAATATGATATCGGACTCGAACCGATGAGAGGCTTCTCCAAATCTTTGATTTGGGAGAAACAGTCCGGTGCTTCGTTTGCAACCGCTGCCAGTGGCAGATGAAGGGAGCAAAAAGAAGTCAGTAGCGGTCTAAATATTGGAGTGGCATTTATGCCGTGAACAATATTTAGGGAACCGCCCTGCGTATCTGTTTTGTAGAAGGCTGCGCAACCTTGCAATCCGACTACCAGCTCTAAAAAAGAGGCACGCAGAAGGGCGTTGAAGTTAGGGATTTAATAGATTTTGAAATGATCTTCTCCGTTATAACGAAAAATACCTATCTCAAAATTGCTTTGCACCTAAAATATGCTTTTTTAGGCTATTAAAACCCTAAGTCCGACGCCCTAAAGGAATCGCGTCTTTTGCGTTTTGTTATTACTTTATTTTAACGGTTTTTGATTTGCTCAAAAACCTGAATTGTTTTGTTCATTTTTGGTTATGCACTTTGTCTTCTGTATTCTTTTCAAACCGAACAATGTGGCAAGCGGTGTTCTAATCAGTACATTATTGACAACGGTTATAATTAATAAAGAAACAAGGATATATATTGTGTTTTCTAACAATTTGTATAAAACTGAATTGCCATATGGTTTAAACAGTCCCTCAACAAGATAAGAGAGGCATACAAACACAAATTGATGCATAATAAAGTAGATTAATGAGTTTTTTCCAATATACTTAATCACTTTTAAATTAATATAGCTTGAAACAGATATTATGAATAGTGTTCCGAAAAAGCTGCTGATAAGCATTAATATCGGATTGCCATATTGATTTGCATACATATCAATTCCGTTATAATACTTTAGGTTTATGTAGCCGGTTACAGAACAAAGGATAAAAGTAATAATAATTAAAATAATTCTTTTTATATGATTAATTGTTTTAATAAAATTCATTCCGTATACTCTTTTAATACAATATCCAGAAATGAAAAAATCATTGCCATAAAAGCTGTATCAACATTAACTGGTAAACCTATACCGTTAAAACAGTTATAATATATATAGCCAATTGCATACATTACCACAGAAATTAATATCAGATATTTTCGCTTGTCATTAAAAGCTTTTATAAATATGTATGAAAACACTTGAGTTGATAATAATGCGCTCAAAAACCAAATAGTACTTTTCTTTCCCATAAACAAATATTTAAGAATTTCCTTAAACGCAAATGATAATTCACCGCTAATAACAAAATTCAAAAGCAAAGAGCCAAGAAAAAAATAAAAAAATGCCCAAAAATAATATGGGATAACAAATCTTTTAACTTCTTTCTTTATAAAGTCAATAGGTTTTATATTCTTACTTTCAAAAACAAATCCGGACAGAAAAAAGAAGAGAGGTACATGAAAAAAATAAACAAATGATTTAAAATAACCGAAATTCAAATGTCCAATCATTACACAAATGATTCCTATACCTTTAGCAATATCAATCCAATCAACGTTAGAATC
>JAFYFO010000107.1 GCA_017543725.1 Eubacterium sp. | reverse complement strand
GTACCGAATGAAACAAATGTGACAACGCCGCTTTCATTAACCGTTGCAATGCTTTCATCACTTGATGACCAGATACATTCGCCAACGCAATATGAAGAGCCGGGATTGGAAGCGGAATATGTTATCTTCGGGCTTACTGCCTTTGACGCTCCCGCACAGCCGAATATATCGCCGCCGTCTGTAAGCGAAATTCCCTGAACTCCGTATCTGACAAATGAAACATAAACGCTGCTCGAATGAGTCTCACCGTTATAATTTGTTACCGTGCAGGTTATCAGCGCCGCTTTTGAAGCGGAAGAAGTGCTTGAAACTGTTCCGTTTGAAGAAACGCTTATATTCGGATTACTGCTTTCAAAACGGACTTCTTCATATCTTGAGCGCTCGGGATATGTTTCAATATCAAGTTTAAACGATTTATTATTAAGAGATGTTCCCGTGTATCTTATAAAGCCTTCATTCGGCTCGCTGAGAGCGGAAACGGAAGAATCGAAATTCAGAGTTATGCTCTCGCAAGGAACATATTTTTCAAGAGCGTTAAATGCTTCAATGATTCTGTTATAAGCCTCGTTGACTGCAGCCTGCCTTGAATTTTCATTCTGAGCAACTTCACTTCCTGCGCTGATTGCATCTTCAAGAACATCAAGGCTTTCTTCCGTATAAACGAAATTGCCCCTTGACTGACTTATAAGAGCGGAATATTCATCAATCGCCGATATAAGTTTGCTGAAATCAGGAAGAACGGTTATCGTAACGGAATCACTGTATCCGCCGTCAACTGATGTTGCAGTTATTGTTGCAACGCCGTCGTTAACAAATGTTACTAAGCCGCTGCCGTCAACAGTTGCTATTTCTTCATCGTCACTGTTCCATTTAATCTCTTTGAAACTGAGGTCGTTAGCATTTGAACTGCTTGAAATAAGATTTGCGTTTAACTGAACGCTTTCATCAGTTGCAAGAGCGCTGAAATCCTCCTGCACAATATCAATACCCCTGACAACATTGATTGCAAGAACAACAGTTAATTCTCTTGATGTTTCTCTGCCGAATTGGTCTGTATAAACAACTTTGAGATTTGCAAGTCCGCCGTTTCTGAGTGTCGGTCTGCAAGTGACTTTTGCACCCTGCGTTTCAACATTCATTCTTGTTGACGAAATATTTTCTATTCGAACATCGGAATACATAGCGTTTTCAGGATAAACCGAAGCGGATATTTCGCATGTATTGGTTGTGTAGATAGTTGAATATCCGTTGCTGAGCGCTATTGAAACAGCGTTTCTTTCATCAACAGATCCTCTTTCCTTTTCCTGATGATATCCGTTATATCCGACATAATCAAGTTTGATTTCCTCAATCGGAATAAACGGATGCTCTGCAAGGTCGCCTGCCGCTGAATTAAGATTATCGCATCTTTCATCAATCTGAGGCTGGGTCAAAGTGTAGTCTGTTAATGCGCTGACAGCGCTTTCATACGCTTCTTTAAAAGCAATGGCGTATTCGTATTCATAATCAGTGTAATCAATATCCTTATATGCCTCAACTGCTGCCGTCAGGTCTTCCCTGTTGCCCTTTGTTTTAACAAAGATAGTATCGCTGAAACCGCCGTCACGAGTTGTTACCTTAATGGTTGCGGCACCTGTTGAAACAAAGGTTACCTTTCCGCTTTCATCAACAACAGCGGCTTCGGGATTATCGCTTTCAAAGAAAACATCTTTGATATCGGCAGCCGACTGAAGCAGTCCGCCTGTTGGCTTAACCGTGTATGAAAGAGCAACTGTTTCATCTATATCGCCTTCCGCCTCATCATTGTTGAAGGAAACAGAAGTAACCGGCGTTTTTGCAAACGAAACATTGACAAAAGATGTATATGTATGATTGAAATGGTCGGTTACAACGCAGGTTATAGTGCTGTAGCAAGCCTTATTTGAAGCGGGTTTGCAAAGACCTTCGGAACTGACGCTGACGCTTGAATTTGATGAGAACCATTCAATCTTCTCATATGAGCCGTTATAAGGATAAAGCCTTACATTAAGTTGCTGAGAAGCAGAGGAATAAGAACTCAGCGCGCCGACTTTTTCCTGATAATATTCGCTGGCTTTTTCGCCGTCGAGATATATTTCGGTTGAATTAATATAGATGTATTCACGAAGCGAATCAAACGCAGTTTGAAGTTCTTCAAGCATACTGTCCGCCTCGTCCTGAGAGGCTGTTTTTTCTTCAACCATAATGCGCGCTCTGCTTAAAACTTCAATAAAGGACTGATAGGAATCGGGATAATAATCCTCCTCTTTAATTCCTTTTGCGTCCAACTCGCTGATTAAAGCGCTGATTTTATCGAAGTTGGTTACAACATTAACTAAGCACTGCGCCGAATATCCTCCGTCAAGAGAAGTTGCGGTTATAACGCAGTTTCCGCCTCTGAGGAAGGAAATATTTCCGCTTGAATCAACGCTTGCAATTCTTTCATTATCCGATTTGAAAACAACATCTTTGCAACTTGCAGGATTGATTCTTGAATCGGGAAGAACGGCTGCGCTCAGTTTATAACTCTCGCCGATTTTTGCATTTGCGATTTCATAAGTGTTGAGTTCAATGCCTGTTGCCGGAGTTTTTGCAAAGGCAATGTAAACGCTGTCTGTTATTTTGTTTCCAAGATAATCATAAACCGTGCAGGTTATTTCGGATGAACAAGGGTCGTTTGAAGTCGGTTTGCAAACGCCGTTTGAATCAACGCTGACTTTGCTGTTTGAAGAACTCCACTCAACCTTTGTGTACATAGCGTTTTCAGGAAGAATTCTGTAATTAATATCGTATGAACTCGAAGTATAGTTTGCAAGAGTTCCGACATTAACGCTTATGAATTTCTTTGAAAGTTCCTCATTGTGTCTTGAAGTTATTTCAACTGCGCCAATCGGAACATAGCCGCCTATTTTGTTGAAAACATCAAGGAGTTTATCTGCATAAGTGTCGCAGGAGGACTGCGATGCCATTTTATAATCGTAGAGAACGAAAGACGCCTTATCAAGTTTTTTCATATAATCGGAATAAAGCGCTTTATTTTCATCGGTTTTCTTAACAACTGTTCTGTCGCAGAGAGAAACAATGTTTTTGAGATATTCTTTATCCGCAACAACCGTAACCGGTACGGAGTCGATAAACGCGCCGTCCGAGGAAACGCAGAAAAGATTTGCGAATCCGACTTCAACAGCGTTTATGCGGGCGTTACCGTCTGCATTATTGGAATTTGTGACAGTTAAAACTTTTTCATTATCGCTGTACCAGAACGCTCTTTTGCACGCATAAAGATTGGCTGTCAGATTGCCTTCAAATGTCATTGAATGTGAAACGCTCTGTGATTTGCCGCGGACAATCTCTATTTCATCGCCGTCGATATTATTTGAAGTTGCGTTGTTTCTGGTTAAAACAAAGGTTATTTTATCGGAAACGGCGTTTGAGTCTTCGCTTTCGCACCAGATATTAACCGCTCCCGTGCTTTCTGAGCCGTATTTTGCTCTGACGTCAACCGTTTTCTCGCCGGAACTTTCGTTTTTAAACTGGAAATCATCGTTATCAATATGCCAGATAATATTTGCGTTTGCGGAATTTGCGGGCTGAACGTCCGCCTTGACTTTAATTCCCTTGTTATAAAGAATAGCGGAAGTATTCTCTTTAACAGTAACATATGTAACCTTGCTGCCGTTGACTTCCGCCTCTTTAATTGAAGGCGTTGAAGAACCGCTGAGTTTGCTCGGCGTCAGGGTGATTGATTTAACGGGCGTGCTGTTGCTGATTTTATGAGTTTTTCTGATTTTGGAAATTTCATAAAAACTGCCGTCCGATACTTCATATCCTGTTTTAACTTCAAGAACAACTGTTGAAGCGCCGTTTCCGATTGAAACATAATGTCCGTTTTTATCAATCTGAGCAAAATTATCGCTTGCAGGGCTTTCATCAGTTGCCCATGATATTATTTCGTTTCCTTCTTCATCATAGCCTGAAACAAGTCCCCAGTTTGCGATAACATCCCACTCGGAGGCTCTTGCAGGATAAAGCGAATAGGTGAAATCATATTCCTCATCGGTATCAAGATAATCAACGCCATTTAAAACAACATCCGAAAGATACTGACCCGATTTGCCCGTTACTTTAATTTTTTTTGATTTTTTAATTTTATTTTCAATTGATGTTGCGGTTATAACAACCTCTTTTGATGATGAAGTTGAAGAACCGCCCGAATCCCTCGCTGTTATAACGCCTGTTTTCTCATCAACACAGGCAATGCTTTCATCGCTTGATGACCAGAGAACTTCGTTTTTATCCCCAATATCCGGAGAAACGCTTGAAACATAGAGTTGAATCTGAGAGCCTTCCTGAACAGTTGAAAGTCCGTCTATTTCAAAATCTTCGAGAGGAACGGGATTGACAACCGTGAAAGTAACGCTGTCGTTATAAGCAAACTGAAGAACATAGTTTGCTATATTCTGGAGAGTTCCGTTTGAATTAGCAAACAAATCCTCCATACTTCCGGTTCTTTTTCTGACTGCAATTGCTAAATCAAGCGCGCCTTTAATAACATTTTTGCTGACATTGATTCCGAGATAATCAACAAGAACGCCAGCAACCTGCTCAGTGTCCATATCTTCGGTATTTTCAAGCATATTATCAACAAAAATCAGAAGTTTTTTAACGCCTTCAAGAACATCTTCCGAATCGGGAGAAGCGGTTACGGTAACAGTTCCAGGTTCATTAAATGTTACAACGCCGTTTTCATCAACCGTCGCAATATCCGAACCGCTGTTGAAAACCGAATTGCTCTTTATTGTGAACTGAGCGCCGTAGTGCAAACGAAGCGGAGTTGTTATTGCGGTTAACTGAACGGATGAACCAACAGCAACAATTTCGGGAAGGTCGTCTTTATTCGTTATATGAGTTCCGTTTGGAAGAAAAGCCGCATACCATTCATCATTCTTCTTAACAAGAATTTTAAGAGTGTCTTCGCAAAGAACATTTCCGTTTGCGTCTTTAAGTTGGCAATGAATTATTGAATTAATTGAATCAAGATAATTTCTCAGCGAATTAAGAACAGTATCGGCATATGAATTATTGCCCATAGCAATTTTCAAAACATTGATAATCTGGTCGGTATCCATTGAATCAAGGTCGATTGTGTCGTTAAATAAAGCGCCCTCAATAAGACCTGCAAGGGCTTTACCTATAAGAGGAATGGATTTAACATCATTATCAATCCATTTCTGTATTGCGGCGCCCTTTGATGAGTCAAACGCCCGAACAAGTCCCGTCTGGTCAACATTAACAAGGGTTGGGGTTTCACTGTACCAATAAACAGAACCGCCTTCGGGCATACCTGTTTCAATCAGTTTATAGGTCAACTGAAGTTTGTCCCCTTCAAGCATTACCTGCCTGAAATCGTTTCCCTCATCATCTTTATCGGGAACGGCAGTATCGCTTTCCTGATAATAAATCTGAATTTCATCCTTGTGAAATACTCCGCCGTCCGCAAATGCGGAAAAAGACGGCATAACACAAGTCAGCAAAACAGACAATGCGGTCAGAATGCTTATTACTCCTGTTAATCTTTTTGTCTTTTTCATAATAATCACCCGTTTTCAGATAATTTTTTAAAAACCTTTTCTGATTATATGTGCCAATTTTTGCTAAAAATCTTACATCATTTTGAAATGTTTAACAATTTATTCAATTTTCCTAAAAAATATACATTTATACAAATTAATTATATATTAAAAATATATAACTGTCAATTAAAATTTATTATAAAAAAATAACACGCATTTTTGCGTGTTATTTTAACTGTATTATTTTTTTCCGTCTCCCCTCTCCCTGACAATGAATCTGACGGGAGTTCCTTCAAGGCCGAAAATTTCCCTTATCTGATTTTCAAGATATCTCTGATAGGAAAAATGGAATAAATCGCTTTTATTAACGAAGAAAACAAAAGTCGGCGGTCTTGTTGATGCCTGGGTCATATAATATATTTTAAGCCTTTTTCCTTTATCGGTCGGAGGCTGAACTCTTGCAGTTGCAACGGCAAGAACTTCGTTGAGTTTTCCTGTTGAAATACGCATTGAGTTCTGAGAATGAACATAAACAATCATCTCATAGAGTTTATCAATTCTCTGCCCTGTTTTAGCCGAGATGAAAATAACGGGTGCAAAACTCATAAATGAAAAATCAACAGCAAGTTTTTCGCGGAAATCTTTCATTGTTGAGCCATCTTTTTCAATCGCGTCCCATTTATTAACGGCGATAATGCAGGCTTTTCCTGCTTCAAGGGCGATTCCTGCAACTTTTGAATCCTGCTCGGTGAAGCCCTCTGTTGCGTCAATCATAATAACGCAGACATTTGCCCTTTCAACAGCCATTTTGGCTCTGATAATGCTGTATTTTTCAATATCGTTATTTATTCTGCTCTTTCTTCTCAGACCTGCAGTATCAATGAAATTGAATTTACCGAAGGAATTTTCAACATAAGTATCTGTTGTGTCCCTCGTCGTTCCCGCAATATCTGAAACAATCGCTCTGTTTAGCCCGCTTATTTTGTTGACAAGCGAACTTTTGCCCACATTCGGCTTTCCGATAATTGCAACATTGATTATTTCTTCATCTTCTTCCTCTTCGCCTGCGGATTCGGGAAGAAGTTTTATAACCTCATCAAGCAAGTCGCCGGTTCCGTGACCGTGAACGGATGAAACAGCAAACGGGTCGCCGATTCCAAGATTATAAAATTCATAGAAATCGGGGTCTGTTTGCCCGACTTTATCGCATTTATTAACGCATAAAACAACGGGCTTTCCGCTTTTGAGAAGCATTGAGGCAACTTCATAATCGCTTGCAACAACTCCGCTTTTTATATCGGTTACAAGAATAATAACATCCGCTGTGTTTATCGCAATTTCAGCCTGAGAACGCATCTGGGATAAAATAATATCGCTTGTATCGGGCTCAATTCCCCCTGTGTCAACAAGAAGAAAATGATGATTAAGCCATTCGCAGTCGCCGTATATCCTGTCTCTTGTAACACCGGGAGTGTCGTCAACAATGGAAAGCCTTGAGCCTATTAACTTATTAAACAATGTTGACTTGCCGACATTCGGTCTGCCGACGATTGCAACAACGGGTTTTGCCATAACTTCACCCCTTTTCATTAAAAATAAAGACGGCTTAAATTAAGCCGTCAAAGTCTTGAAATTAGTCCTGGCTAATTACTTCTTTTCCGTTATAATATCCGCAACTCGGACAAACTTTGTGCGGAACTGTATACTCGGAACAGTTAGGACATTTAACAAGAGTTGGAGCGTTTAATTTCCAAACACTTGAACGTCTCTTATTCTTCTTTGCCTTTGAAGTTCTTCTTGCAGGTACTGCCATGATGTTTCCTCCTTATTCCTCTTCAAGAAGCTGTAACAGCGATGCCATTCTTGGGTCAACCTCTTTTTTAC
>JAFYFO010000106.1 GCA_017543725.1 Eubacterium sp. | reverse complement strand
CGAATTACGAATTACGAATTACGAATTTCGGGTGCTGCGCACGGCAATTATATTTGTGCATATGAAAAAAACACAAAATTTTGTAGGGTGCGGCGCCCTCGACGCACCGCATTGATTACCAAATATTATATTGGCGTTCAAATGAAACGAACCAAATATATCGGCGCATTTCCGCGCCCCGAAATTCGTAATTCGTCATTCGTAATTCGTAATTTTAAATTATTTTATCGCTATAACCTCGTTGAAAACAGCCGTCATTTTTTTGCTGATATTTAAGTCCATATGGAGCGAGCCGAAATACCAATGCTCGTATTCAACGCTTTTCATAAGTTCCTGAAGATAGTTGTTGAGTGGGGTTAAATGCATTTCCTGATTTGTATGAAGCCTTATGAAATCCTTTGCAAGAGCGGGCGCCTCATAGGTTAAAACATAGTCAATCTTATATTCATTGTCTTTAAGATTCTGCGCGCCGTTCATAAGTTCCTCGGTGCTGGGCATTTCTTCCTTCCACCAGGTTTTGCCCTCAACTCTCATATGAGCGTCTTCGCTTTCGCCGCCGCCCATACAAAAGAAGGTTTTGCCCTCAAATGTGAATATTTCGCCCCTTAAAAGACGGAAAATATTATCTGCAATCTTGTTTGCGTTTCCGCCCTTGAAACGGTAGGGCTGATAGGTTGCAAGCATTTCATAGTTTTCGTGCGCGCCGTCAACAAAGCAAATTGTGTATTTCTTCTTTTTAAGAATGTCGAGCGCCTTTTTCTCCTTATCGCTGCCGTTCCAGAGAAAGCCGAAATCGCCGCAGATAATAAGAGTGTCGTCCTCAGTCAACTTCTTTAATTTTGCGCTTTTGAAAAAATTAATATCGCCGTGGGTGTCACCGGTAACATATATCATAATTTATCTCCGAAAAACTTAATTTTAGTCTTTTATTATTTGCCTCAGTATGATATTATTATAATATCTTTAAAAATGGTAGGTGTCAAGTGCGTGAAAAGGCTTATTGCGTTTTTTGTTGCTTTTTTAATAATAACCGCTCCGCTGAGCGTTCCCTTCAGCGCTTTTGCGGCGGAAACTTCCGTTCAGCAGGAGGCTATGTATGATGTTAACGAGAAAGTTTATGCAGATGCATATATGCTCATAAATCTTGATGACGCTTCTTTTCCCGTTATCGCTGAAAAGAATAAGAATAAAAAGAAATTTCCCGCGTCGCTGACTAAAATCGTAACAGCGATTGTAACAATCATTAATGTTAAGGATTTATCGGCAAAAACAAAGGTTTCAAAGGGCGCTCTTATGGCTCTTGCAAACACGGGCGCTCAGGTTGCAGGTCTTGAAGAAGGCGAGGAAATCAGCATTGAAGAACTGCTTTATCTGACTATGATTCACTCGGCTTGCGACGCGTGCCAGGTGCTCGGGGAATATGTTGGAGGAACGGTTGATAATTTCGTTTCAATGATGAACGACTGGGCAAAATCAATCGGATGCGAAAACACAAATTTCGTTAATCCCGACGGTCTTCACGATGAAAAACACTACACAACCGCCGCCGATATGGCTTTAATAACTCTTGAAGCGCTGAAAAACGAAACTTTTGTTAAGATTTCAACAACCAAGAGTATGCAGTATAAGAAATATACTTTTATTCATACGAATTTTATGCTCGATAAATTTCATGTAACCTATTACTATGAATATGCCGAGGGAATTAAAACAGGCTCAACCTCCGAAGCGGGCTACTGCGTTATAACAAAGGCTTCAAAAGACGGCTATAATTATCTTGCCGTTGTTCTTGATTCACCGATAAAAAAACTGAAAGGCATTGACACAAAATGCTCTTTCATAGATGCTAAAACCCTTTTCGATTGGGCTTTTGATTCGCTGAAATATTCAACCGTTATAAGGAAAAACGACCTTGTCAGTGAGATTGCCGTTAACAACGGCAAAGAATCAGACAGCGTTGGTCTTGTTGCAAAAGAGGATATAACAACGCTTGTTCCTGCCTCGCTTGATTCCTCCGCAGTTATCGTTAAGCCAATCGACCCGCCGAAAAGCCTTGACGCTCCGATAACCAAGGGCGATTTCGTCTGCAAAGCGGAAATTATCTACGCAAACAAGGTTATCGCAAGGGCAAACCTCGTTGCCTCAAAAACCGTTGAACTTTCAACTTTCCTTAAAATTTTCAACGGAATAAAGAGTTTCTTCGGAAATAAATTTGTTCTTGCAATTTTGCTTTTGCTGATTGTCGGCGCGATAGTTTATATCGCATATTTCGCTGTTAAACTCAAAAAGGAAAAAGAGCGAATCGCAGCGAAAAAACGCCGCCAGCGCGAACTCGACGAACAACTCAACCGCGACGATTATCTTCCGCCTCCCCGCCGATGAAAACCCAATCCCTCACACATAAAACCTGACACATCAAGGAGAACTTATGACAGAATATATTTTATTCGGAATAACAATTGTTTTATTGCTTATTACTCTTATCGCTGTTTTAACAAAAAAGCCGAAAAGCGATAATTCGGCTGAACTTCTCAGTCAGAAACTTGATATGGTTGCCTCTCAGAACAAATCCGATTTGGCGGCTCTTTCAAAGCAGATGAACAGCCTGACGGAGAAGAATTATGAACAGCAGATAAAACTGATGGAAACGCTTGATAAAAATGCAAAAGAACAGACCGAAACGATTGAAAAGGCGATTTCCTCAATGCAGAAAAGCAACGAGGAAAAACTTGAAACAATGCGCAAAACCGTTGATGAAAAACTGACCGAAACTCTCAACACGCGCCTGAACGCTTCGTTTAAAACCGTTTCCGAGCAACTTTCAAATGTTTATAAATCCCTCGGCGAAATGAAGGAACTTTCAGGCGGAGTAACCGACAGCGTTAAGGGTCTGAGCCGTGTTTTAACCAATGTTAAAAGCCGCGGCACATGGGCTGAAGTTCAACTCGGAAACATTCTCGACCAAACAATTCCCGGTATGTATGAAACCAATGTTAAAACCAATCCGAAGTATAACGGTCAGGTTGAGTTTGCGGTTAAAATTCCAAGCGCTGAGGACGATTCAATAACCTGGCTTCCCGTTGACTCAAAATTTCCGATGGAAGACTATGCAAGGCTTGCCGCTGCCGCTGAAGAAGGCGATTTGGAGGCGGTTTCAAGGGCTAAGAAAGCGCTTGAACAAAGGGTTAAAGACGAAGCAAAACTTGTTAAGCAATATATTTCAACACCCGAAACAACGCCGTTTGCAATTCTCTATCTTGCAACCGAAGGGCTTTATGCCGAAATAATGAGTTCTCAAAACGGAGTTGCGGAAAAACTTCAGGCGGAGGGAATTATGCTTGCAGGACCAAGCACGATAACCGCGCTTCTCAATTCGCTTGCAATGGGCTTCCGCTCAATTGCAATAAACCAGAAAGCAAACGAGGTCTGGAAAGTTCTCGGAGCCGCAAAAACGCAGTATGATAAATTCGGCGACCTTCTTGCAAAGGCAAGAAAGAAAGTTGACGAAGCGGGCAAGGTGCTTGATGAAGCCGACCACAGAAACAGCATTATTCAAAAAAATCTCCGAAATGTTGAATCGCTTGATTCAGCACAGTCGGAGGATATATTGGGAATAGAATAATAAATAAAAGCAACTGACTAAAGGG
>JAFYFO010000105.1 GCA_017543725.1 Eubacterium sp. | reverse complement strand
GTTTCTTCGCTTTCTTCATATTCCGAATAGAGATTTATATCTTCCGTCTCCCTGAAACCGTCCGCGATAATCATATCGCCGTCTTTTATAAACGCCGAATTTCTGTTTGCCCTGAGCATCTGAAGATTTTTGCCGTTATCAACTTCTTCAATGCAGTAAACAAAAGGTCCTCTCGAAAGCGCTGCTTTGCCGATGTTTTCGCGAACTCTGTTTGAGCATTTAATGAATTTGATTTCGGGCTTGAAATCAAGATTAATCCCGGTTTTTTCGCTTATTGCGATATACGCATAGCCGTCTTTGATTTCATAAGGCGCCGAAATGCAAAAATCCTTGCTCCATTCGGGAATTCTCAGCGCAAGTTTTATTGCCTTTTTCGGATTGATGATAATCTCGGCTTTTCCGCTTTCGGCATAATCGGATTTTATTTCAATATCGGCGTTTTCGGCTTTGATTTGTGCGCCGACATACTGATGAACAAAGATTGTTTCCTCGTTCTGAGCAAAGCAGTATTCGCCGAGGGAAGAAATAATTCTCGCAAGATTCGGAGGACAGCAGGCGCAGCCAAACCACTTTTGCCTTATCGGGCTGACATAATTCTTTCTTTCATCCTTCCTGCACGCTTCGGGATTAACCTCAAGCAGATTTGAATAAAAGAAGGATTTTCCGTCCTCAGCCATACCCGAAAGAATATTATTGAAAAGCGCCCTTTCGGCAACATTATGATAATGAGAATCGGGATATATTTCAGCCATTCTTCTTGCAAAGAAAACAAGTCCGATTGAAGCGCAGGTTTCGGCATAAGCCTCGTCATTCGGCAAATCATAATCAAACGAAAAAGCCTCGCCCCTGACGGTTGCGCCGATTCCGCCTGTTATATAGAGTTTTCTTTTTTCAATGCTGTCCCATAAATCGCGGCAGGCAGAAAAGAGTTCTTCATCGCCGTAGTACCTGGCGATATCCGCCATTCCGCTATAAAGATAAACCGCTCTGACAGCGTGGCCGACAGCCTCGCGCTGTTCTCTTACGGGCAGATGCGCCTGCTCATAGATATGGTCGCCGTCCCTTGTTTTTTGATTTCTTTCAACATCAAAATAGCAGGGGCGTTTTCCTCTTTCATCGATGAAATACTTAGCCTCTTCAAGATATTTCTTTTCGCCCGTTGCCTCATAGAGTTTAACAAGCGCCATTTCGCATATCTCATGACCGGGATACGCTCTTTTTTTGCCCTCGTGAGTGCCGAATAATTCGCAGATTAAATCGGCATATCGGCAGGAAGCATCAAGAAGTTTTCTGTTTCCTGTTGCGTTATAATAGGCAATCGCGCCCTCAACAAGATGACCGAAACAATAAAGTTCGTGGAAATCCCTGATATTTGTGAACGCCTTTGAGATATCGTTTATTGTGTAGTATGTATTGATATAACCGTTTTCAAGTTGAGCGGCGCAGATTAAATCAATGATTTCCTCCGCTTTTTCCTTCAATTTTCCGTCAGGATGATTTGAAAGGGAAAACCCGACCGCTTCAATCCATTTATAAAAATCACTGTCTTGAAAAACAAAGCCATGAAAAGCGTTTTCGTCTGAATTTTCTTCGGTATACTGCCACTTGTCAACAGGATAAGTGGGTAATTTTTTACCCTCTCTTAAAGCCTCGGCAGCCTTTGCCGCCTTTTTGAAATTCGAAACGCAAAAACTCTTTTCAGCGCCCTCAATTCTGTCGTTGAAGGCTTCATACTGATACGGAATAACCTCTTTCCTGACAAGTTCAATAATTTTGCTCCAGAAAGGGTCGGTTATTCTTATATTCTTTAATTCAATATGTTTTGAAAATTTTTCTATGTTCATATAACTCCGAATCTGAACTCTGTTGTTGTTTTGAATTCTTCGTTTGCTTTAACAAATCTTACGGGGAAATCAGGGAAGTTGACGGAATCGGGATAAAACTGGGTTTCAAGAGCAATTCCTCTGCGGTATCTGATGGGACCCGTTGTTTTCTTTCCCGCTTTTCCGTCCTTAGCCATAAAGCCGCCCGCATAAAACTGCATACCCGGAAGGTCGGTATAAACTTCAAGTTTTCTTCCGCTGTTTTCTTCAACAAGTTCAGCCGCAAATCCGAAAACATTATCGCCCTTGTTGAGGCAATAGTTGTTATCGTATCCGACATCGCCGACAATAACCGGATGGGGCTCGTTTATTCTGTCGCTGATTTTGTGAAGATATGTAAAATCAAGCATTGTTCCCTTAACATCAACAAATCTGCC
>JAFYFO010000104.1 GCA_017543725.1 Eubacterium sp. | reverse complement strand
GTGTTCGGGGCAGGCATAATTAAGCGAATAAAGCGCTTCACCCTCGCCGATAATATCAACAAGCAAAGTTCCTTTTGAGAGTTTTGTTGCGGTTTCAATACTGTCCGTCAGCCTTGATTTGATATCTTCTTTAATAACGATTCTGTCAACAATTATCTCAATATTATGCTTGCTGTTTTTATTGAGTTTAATCTCATCGGATAAATCATAAACTTCGCCGTCGATTCTTGCGCGGACAAAGCCCTGCTTAACGGCGTCGGCAAGTTCCTTAACAAATTCGCCTTTTTTGCCCCTTGCAATCGGAGACATAAGCTGAAGTTTTGTTCCCTCAGGGAGAAGCATTATTTTATCAACAATCTGGTCGATTGTCTGCTGGGTTATTTCCCTTCCACAAACCGTGCAGTGCGGAATACCGATTCTCGCCCATAAAAGGCGCAGATAATCATATATTTCGGTTACTGTTCCAACTGTTGAGCGCGGATTCTTGCTTGTTGTTTTCTGGTCGATTGAAATTGCGGGAGAAAGCCCTTCGATATAATCAACATCGGGCTTTTCCATCTGACCGAGAAACATTCTTGCATATGAGGAAAGCGATTCAACATATCTCCTCTGAACCTCGGCATAAATAGTATCGAAGGCAAGCGAGGATTTTCGCGAGCCTGAAAGACCCGTGAAAACAACGAGTTTATCGCGCGGAATTTCAATATCAATATTTTTGAGATTATGTTCTCTTGCGCCTTTAACAACAATATTCTTATTCATAACTAAACTCCTTCAGGGCTTTTTTGCCCTCTTCGGTAACGGGATTAATCCATTTTAGTTTTTTATAATGCAAAATTGAAAAAATCAGTTTTATTATATCTTCAAATATAAACATAACTATGTAGCATACCAGAAACGGCAGTTTGAGCACATATGCGGCAATGAGCGTTGCAGGAATCGAAGCAAGCCAGAGAGCGCCCAAATCGAATTTTGCCGCGCTCAGCGTGTCGCCCCCCGCCCTGAAAATGCCGACTATAAAAGTGAAGCCGAGCATTCTGAAAGGCAAATCAAGCGAATAGATTATTATCAGATTTTTTGCCGTGCTGAGCGTCAGTTCACTTATATTATCGCCCATATCAAACAGATTAACAATCGGCGCTCTGAAAACAATTGCAATGATTCCGACTATTGCCGAAACGAATGGAACAAGATATAAGAAGCGCCTTGAATCGTCAACGGCGGTTTTAATTTCTCCCCTGCCGACTGACTTACCAATCATAACCGAACTTGCCGAACAGAAACCGATAAAGAAAACAAAGGCGATATTTTCAAATGTTTTGAGAATGGTTATTGAAGCATAGTATTCATATCCCATATTTGCAAAGATAACATTGAAAACAAAGGTTCCGAGCCCCCAGAGAGTTTCGTTGCACATAACGGGAAACGCCTTTTTGAAGAATAGTTTCAGTTCTGCCTTTCCGAAACTGAAAACACTTGAAAACGGCGCTATTATTATATTTCTTTCAATAAGAGAAATTATTATTATCGCCAGAGTTCCAATCCACTCGGAAATAACCGTTGCAAGCGCCGCGCCCCGAACTCCCATTTCGGGAAAGCCGAATTTGCCGAATATCATGCAGTAATCAAGAAAAGTATTCAGACCCGTTATAACAACGGCGGTATACATCGGGAGTTTAACTCTTTCGGTTGACCTTAAAACCGTGCTTAAAACATCGTTGATAACAAGCGAGGGATAAACGAAGCATATCATACTGATATATCTTTTTCCCTCTGATATAACTTCGGGATTTTTGTTGAAAATTCCGATAACCGCCTGCGGAAAGAATAAACTCATTGAAAAAAAGAGCAAACTGATTAAAAGCGCAGCGCAAAGAGCGATGCCCAATGTTTTATGAATATTCTTTTTATCTTTAACGCCCCAATACTGAGAAACAAGAACGCCCGCTCCCGAGCAGATGCCGAAAGTTGTTATATTCATCAGCATTCCCCACTGCGAACTCATTCCGACAGCCGAAAGCGAAATATCGCCGAGACGGCTGACAAAAAGCGTGTCTATCAGTGTGAAAGAACTGAAAAGCATATTCTGCACTGCAACGGGAATTGCAATTCTCAGTGCGTTTTTCCAAAATCGTTTGTTGTTTAGTATATTTGCCATAATTAATTATATAAAGTTGCGCGTTGCGCGTTGCGTAATTTAAAGAATTATTCTTCGGATAATTCTTTAATTTTATCTCTGAGGAAGGCTGCATGTTCAAATTCAAGCATCTTTGCCGCTTCTTTCATTTCACGCGTTAATTTCTCTATCATAATTCTGCGTTCTTTTGCAGTCATATGAACTGCGTTTTCAAGATTTTCCTTGCTTGTTATTTCAATAACGGAGCGAACTTCCTTCTTGATGGTCTGAGGAACAATGCCGTGTTCCTTGTTATATGCCTCCTGAATTTTGCGGCGGCGCAGTGTTTCGCTTATTGCCCTTTCCATTGAAGGAGTTACCGAATCGGCATACATAATAACTTCGCCGTTTGCGTTTCTCGCTGCTCGTCCTATTGTCTGAACCAAAGAAGTTTCACTTCTCAAAAAGCCCTCTTTATCTGCGTCGAGAATTGCAACAAGGGAAACTTCGGGGATATCAAGGCCCTCGCGCAGCAGGTTTATTCCGACTAAAACATCAAATGTTCCGAGGCGCAAATCCCTGATAATTTCCATTCTTTCAATTGTGTCTATATCATGGTGCATATAGCGAACTTTGATATCAAAGCCCTCGAGATACGCAGTTAAATCCTCAGCCATTTTCTTTGTCAGCGTTGTAACAAGAACTCTCTCGCCGCGCTGACTTCTGATATTTATTTCGGAAACAAGGTCGTCCATCTGGTCGTCGGTCGGCTTAACCGTTATATTCGGGTCAAGAAGCCCTGTCGGACGGATAACCTGCTCAACAATCTGAGTTGATTTTTCTTTTTCAAACTGAGCGGGAGTTGCCGAGGTGAAGATAACCTGATTGATTTTTGAATAGAATTCATCGAATTTCAGCGGTCTGTTATCAAAGGCGGAAGGCAGACGGAAACCGAAATCAATAAGGCTCTTTTTTCTTGAATAATCCCCGCCGTACATTCCGTGAACCTGGGGAAGCATAACATGGCTTTCATCAACAAACAAAAGAAAATCATCGGGAAAATAATCAAGCAGTGTAAACGGCGCTGCGCCCGGTTTTCTTCCGCTCATAATTCTTGAATAGTTTTCAATTCCCTTGCAAAAGCCCGTTTCCTCAAGCATTTCAATATCGTTCATTGTACGCTCGCGGATTCGCTGCGCTTCAAGAAGTTTTCCGTTTTCTTCAAAATATGCAACGCGCTGGGCCATTTCATTATATATTTCTTCAACGGCTCTTTTCATTTTTTCCTGAGAAACAATGTAGAGCGAAGCGGGATATATCGCGCAGTGGCTCAAAACGCCCTGAACTTTTCCCGTTAAATGGTCTATTTCGCAAATGCGGTCTATTTCATCGCCGAAAAACTCAACTCTTATTGCAGAGCCGCTGCTTCCTGCGGGAAAGATTTCAACCGTGTCGCCGCGAACTCTGAATTTATTTCTGATAAAATTGATATCGTTTCTTTCATACTGGAGTTCAACAAGTTTAGCAATCAGTTCGTCCCTGCTTTTTTCCATTCCCTGCCTCAGAGAAATAACCATATTCTTATAATCAACGGGGTCGCCGATTGAATAAATGCAGGAAACCGAAGCAACGATTATAACATCTCGCCTTTCGGATAAGGCAGAAGCGGCGCTGTGGCGCAGTTTATCTATTTCGTCGTTAACAGCGCTGTCTTTTTCAATATAAGTATCCGTTGTTGCAACATATGCTTCGGGCTGATAGTAATCATAATACGAAACAAAGTATTCAACTGCGTTTTCGGGGAAAAATTCCTTGAACTCGCTGCAAAGTTGGGCTGCAAGAGTTTTATTGTGCGCCAGAACAAGGGTCGGGCGGTTAACTTTTTCAATGATATTTGCCATTGTGAAGGTTTTTCCCGAGCCTGTAACGCCCATAAGGGTTTGCTCTTTATCGCCTCTTAGAACTCCCTCAACAAGCGCGTCAATTGCCTGCGGCTGGTCGCCCGTTGGCTTAAAATTGCTCACAAGTTTGAATTTATCCATATAATCATCCCTAAATAATATCAATAAATAATTTCTGAAAAATATTTATTCGAAATATTATATAATGATATAAGAAATTTTGCAACTGTCAAAATTGACAATAATCAGCGTTTATTCTATAATAACAATATGAAAA
This sequence comes from Eubacterium sp., assembly GCA_017543725.1. GTDB lineage: Bacteria > Bacillota > Clostridia > Oscillospirales > Acutalibacteraceae > Eubacterium_R. The sequence goes on along the minus strand of JAFYFO010000104.1, from coordinate 544 downwards.
AGATAGAAGTTAAAAAGAACGACGAGGGTCAGAGGCTTGACAGATTTCTTTTGAAGAATTTTGAAACCCTGCCCAAATCAATGATGTTTAAGCAAATCCGCAAGAAAAATATCAAGGTTAATAAAAAAAGATGCACTCCCGAACAGGAACTCAGGCAGGGCGATATTATTGAATTATATCTTCCCGATGATGTTCTCAAAGAAAAAGAAAAGCACTATGATTTTCTCAGAGCGCCCAAAGAACTTGATATAATTTATGAGGATAAAAACATATTGCTGATAAATAAAAAAAGCGGCTTGCTCTGCCACAGCGAAAAAGGCGAATATATCAACACTCTCATTTCATCGCTCAAAAGATATCTCTATGAAAAAAATGAGTGGAATCCCGAAAACGAAAATTTCTTCTCCCCCGCTCTTGCAAACAGAATAGACAGAAACACAAGCGGAATTGTAATAGCCGCTAAAAATGCCGCTGCTCTTAGAATTTTAAATCAAAAAATGAAACTCCGTGAAATCAAAAAAAATTACGTTTGCATAACGTATGG
>JAFYFO010000010.1 GCA_017543725.1 Eubacterium sp. | reverse complement strand
ATACAGGCTTCTTATAGGTGTTCCGGGGCGTTCAAACGCTTTTGCAATATCGCAGAGGCTCGGTATGGAGCAGAGCGTTATTGATAACGCAAGCAGAATTGTCGGCTCGGATAACCGCGATTTTGAGGGCGTTCTTGAAAAACTCGAAGCAACAAGGCAGGAACTTGAAGAAGAGCGAAAAGAAGCGCAAACGGCTGCCGAAAAAGCAAAGGAAATTCAGCAGAAGGCTCAAAGCGAAAAAGACAGGATTGAAGTTTTAAAAGAAAGAGAACTTGAAAAAGCGAAAAGAGAAGCCGAAAAACTCATAAATCAGGCAAAACAGCAGGCTTCAATGTTTCTTCTTGAACTTGAAAAACTCAAGCAGGAAAAATCTTCCTCAAACGCAACCGAAATTGCCAAAAAAACAAGGCGCATAATCAAAACCCAGATGGGCGAGATGGACGACCTTGTTAATCCGCGTGAAATTGCAGATAACTGGGATTATGATTATAAACTTCCGAGAGAACCCAAAGCGGGCGACGCTGTTATAATAAGGGGAATCGGCGAAGGCGAAATCCTTGAAGTTAAAAACGATAAAGTTCTTGTTAAATCGGGTATGCTTAAAACAAGGGTTAAACTTTCGGATATTATGCTCAGGGATAAACCGAAGAAACAGCAGAAAACAACGCGCAGCGTTTATCGAACTTCATCAAGAGCGGACAGCGATATAAAAACCGAAATTGATTTAAGAGGAATGAACAGCGAAGAAGCGCTTTCAAGCCTCGGCATCTTCATTGATAAATGCGTTTTAAACGGCATTGCCGAAATAAGAATTATCCACGGCAAAGGGCTCGGCGTGCTGAAAAAAGCGGTTAATGAGGAATTGAAAAATCATCCGAATATCGCCGAATACCGCCTTGGCAGATACGGCGAAGGCGAAGACGGAGTAACAATAGCAAAATTAAAATAACGAGTTGTTTTAATTTTGCAATTAAAAATTAAGATTTAAGAATTAAGATTTAAGAATTTAGGGTGCTGCGCACGGCTGTTGTATAATTGTGGCGCAGACCCGAAGCTCATCATTCCTCACTCCTAATTCCTCATTGAAAACCGCCCTGCGCATTGCGAAGGGCGGTTTTTTGTCTTGTCAATCAATTGTTTCAAGAAGGAAACTGACGGGGCGGAAGCCGTCGTTGCAGGAAATCATTGCCGATTTTTTATTCTTCATCCAGCCATCGTAGAAATCTTCCGCGCCGTGCGCGAGCGCAAAAACGAAGGGTGAAACGCTTTCCCATGCGCTGGGGCAGAAACCCTCGGGAACGGCGCCTTCCTCGGAAATAATAGTTTTTCCCAATTCCATATCACAGGCGTGTTCAATCGGGTTTTCATATAACGCAATAAGGTCGTCATAACGCGCCATACGCATAACGGTTATTTTAACTTTTTTCATTTTCTTCATCTCCGTTTATTGATAAAAGAATTATACCATATATAATTATTTCGTTCAATAACGCCTTGACAATGTCACTATATCGTGATATTATAATAGCGAAAGGAGTTGCGTTGATGCCTGTATTATCAAGATTTTACGGAATAATAATCAGAATGTATTTTTTGCAAAGCGAGCATAATCCACCGCACATCCACGCAATATATAACGAGGATGTTGCGGCAATAGATTTTATGACGGGAAATGTTATAGAGGGTGAACTTCCGCCAAAAGCGCTCGCAATGGTAAGAGAATGGATAGACCTTCATAAAGACGAACTTAAAGAAATGTGGGAAACACAGGATTTTAAAAAAATCGAGCCGCTTGAATAACGGGAGGTGAGCATATGTTTCATAAAATAAAATGCGTAAATGTAATTCCGGATTATAAGTTAAGCGTTCAGTTTGCAGAAGGGGTTACAAAGATTTACGATGTTAAACCTCTTATTGACAAATATGCCTCGTTCAGACCGCTTGAAAATGCAGAACTGTTTTCGACTGTTGAAACCGATGTCGGCGGATACGGAATTATATGGAATGATGATATTGATATTTCATGTGACGAACTGTTTGAACACGGCGAGGCAGTTAAAACTCCCTTTGATGGATTGATGGCTTTCAGCGACGCTACCACGCTTTGGGGACTGAATGAAAGCACTCTGCGCAAGGCGGTTGCCTACGGAAAACTCAGAAACGGAATTGATGTTTGCAAATTCGGCAAACAATGGGTAGTATCTGTTTCTGCCATGACAAGAGAATATGGAAAACCAGTAAACTGAAAATAGGGCGCTGCATATTGCAGTGCCCTTAATTTCAGATTATTAACCGAAATAGCGGTCTAATAATCCCTTAAATGCCTTACCGTGTCGTCCAAACAATCTGCGTGATTGAAACATATTGCTTTATTATTTAGATGCAATATGTTATTAATCACTACGAATGTTTCTCCTCTCAAATCAAAATTTCGCCGAAGGCTGCTTTTTGATTTGTATTGTGAAGAAACGAAGAAGACACTGCGCCGATAAAAACGCAGTGCCTTTTTTTACTTAACCGAAATAGCGGTCTAAAAGTCCCTTGAATGCTTTGCCGTGTCTTGCTTCGCAGAGGGAGCGTGTTTGCTCGCCGAAACGGTGCTTTAGCGGTCGGACCGTCAACCAGCCTGCTATCAAAAGCCCCACCGGGGCTTTCTCCCAAATTTCTGCGCCCGTTGGGTTTGAAATTTGGAGCAGCCTCGCAAGAGACGAAGAAGACACTGCGCCGATAAAAACGCAGTGCCTTTTTTTACTTAACCGAAATAGCGGTCTAAAAGTCCCTT
>JAFYFO010000103.1 GCA_017543725.1 Eubacterium sp. | reverse complement strand
TTCGCCGTTGTTGCAATCCTCAACAACAACCGCACCCGTTGAATAATAGGTTGAAACCTTGTTGCATATCGCCTTGAGTTTTTTCTGAGCAAGTTTCTGCAAGTCTTTATCAATCGTTAAAACAATCGTGTCGCCCTGGGTCGGCTCTTTTGTTACCTCTTCGGTAACATTGCCGTCGCCGTCGATAGTAACGGTTTTTTCACCGGGAGTTCCTCTCAGATAGGATTCCATGGCGGATTCAATGCCCGATTCGCCGATTTCATCATTTATTCCGTAGCCCTCGTCCCTGAGCCTTTCATATTCTTCAGCGTTGATTTTGCGGACCGTTCCGATAATATGGGGCGCAAGCGAGGAATCGGCATACTCCCTGTATGCAACAACCTTGACATCGGCGCCCTTATATTTCTCGCTTTCTTCCTTAACAAGCGCAACGGTTTTATCGGAAACATCCGAAGCAATCGTCACGGGATTTGAAACGGAAAAAAGCAGCCTTGTCAATTCATATCTTATGTTTCCGATTTCAAGAACAGTTTCAACTCCGTATTTTTCAAGATAGTCTTCAAGTTCGTATTTTTCAACCATCGCATCAAAACAGTTTTGCGCCGTTGCATATTCCTGAAGGTCAAACATATCCTTGCTTTTCATTGTTGATATGTCCCGCTTATAGTTTTCATCGTCTTTCTTCGTGAAGAAAACAATATTTTTGCCTTTTTGTTTCAGCGGAAGATTATGAACATATTCCTCTTTATTTTTTCTGAAAAGGCTGAGAAGATTGAAAACAATTCTGTTTCTCTCGGCGTTTTCCTTGTTTGAGGGGAAATATGCCGCATTGAGAATTATGCTGTTTCCCTGGCGGTTTGTTACAAGGGGATTGCCGTTTCTGTCAACAATCTCGCCCCTTGCCGCTTCAAGAGGGACTTTATATGTTTTAACCGTATTATTCTGCGCAGCATAGTATTCTTTATTCGTTATCTGAATATCAAAGAGTTCATACGCAAAAGCAAAAATCGTTGCAAGCACCATAACAATCGCAACGGTTGTTCTTGCGCTTTTATAAATTTTTCCCACGGCAAATCCCCCTTTCTTCGGATTTTTTATTATCAGTTTTCGCTCTGCACCTTGTTGAGTTTGTTTTTCAGCGGCGTTATCAGAAGATAAAGCACGGGCATCATAACGCAGGTGTAAACAAAGCACGGAATATAAAATTCAAGAAATATCACGGCGCTTCCGTCAACGCCTTTTCTCAGCACGAAAAACAGCCAGTATGCGATAACATACAGCAGGCTTATTATTGCCGTTGCGGCTGCTTCAATAAGAAAAGTATCTCTGAAAATAAAGGTTTCAAGCGTTGAAACAATGTAGCAAAGCAGCATCAGGAATATGCAGTTGAATCCCATATGCTGAGCGCTGACAGTATCCCAGAGAAAGCCCGCAAAAAGCCCGAAGAGCGCAGATATTTTTTCATCTTCGCCAAGGCTAAGAATAATACAGACGGGAATCAGGAAAAAGCATCTTGCTCCCCCTATTTCAAACCAGAGCCCCCCGACATTCTGCAAAAGCGCAGCCAGAGCAATCAAAACGCAGAAAACTATGTATTTAATTGTTTTTTCTTTTTTTGAAAGTTCCATTTTTCACCAAATCCGATTATTTTCCGAAATCCGTTAAAACAAAGCAGGAAGTTATCTCGTCGATATCAACGCCGGGAGTTATAACGGCGTATGAAGAAATATCGGTTGCCTCATCGGAAATTTCGTCAACGGTTCCGATTATAAGTCCTTTGGGAACAGTTGAACTGATTCCTGCGGTGCAAACAATGGAACCATAGGAAATATCGGTTGAGGAGGCAAGATTTGCCATTTTGCATTTTCCGTTTTTTGCAAGTTTCGCATTTCCCGTTACATAGGATATTTCGTTGGTTAAAATCTCATATGCCGATATATTGAATTTTGAATCAAGAACGGTTTTAACAACGCTGTAATCGGGATAAACCTTATCAACAACGCCAACGATATATTTTCCGTATAAAACGGCGTTGCCCTTTTTTATTCCGCTGACAAGCCCCTTGCTTATTGTGAAAGATTTATAAATATCGGCGCTGTCCCTTCCGATAATCGAGGTTTCAACGAATTTATAATCCTTGTTTTCTTCTTTGAGGTCGAGGAATTCCTTATATAACTCGTTTTGCATTTTAAGATTTTCGTAATCCGCAAGTTGGCTTCTCAATTCGCCGATTTCATCGTTGAGAGAAGCGATTTCTTTTTCGTAAACGGCGTTTCCGCTTGCGTTTTTTGAAATCCTGTCGATAGTGTTGCTGATTTTTTGCGCAACGAAATGGCACGGCGCAAAAACAGTTCCTATAACCGATGACTGAGCCGTTTCGCCCCTTCCGTTTGCAGCCGCAATCAGCGCGCCGACAAGCAAAAGAGCAATTATTCCCGCAACGAGTTTGAATCTGTTGCTTTTAAAAATATCTTTCATT
>JAFYFO010000102.1 GCA_017543725.1 Eubacterium sp. | reverse complement strand
GCCGAAAACAGAAGCATTACTGCAAGAATCAGCGCAGATATTTTTAAATGCTTTTTCATCACTTAAACCTCATAATTCTTATTTAAAGTAATAATAACATATCATCGGTGCTAATTCAACCATGCGCCGCCTTTCTGTTTTCCAAATCGAAAACTATAACGGCGCAGCCGACTATCATAACCGCGCTGAGTCCGCTTCCGAGTTTACTTATTTCAAACGGCAGAGCGGGGGAGAGTGCAGCGGAGGTAACTGCGGTTTCGGGAAAGAAAATCAGAAAAATTTTGCATATGAAATATGAAAGGGACGCTCCGAGCAGGCGATATATCAGAAAAACAAAATATGATATTTTCATATTTTTCAGAAAAGAAATCAGTTGAAAATGAATACAAAGCCCTCCGAAAGCAAGATAAAAAGCGCATATCGGAAGGGGAAGAAGTTTTTTCGCCGTGCAAATGCCGTTTGTTATTTCAAAAAGCGCCGTCAAATTTTCAGGCAGGGGGATAATCGAAAGAAGCGCCGAAAAAAGAATAATGTATGCGCTCATAACAGCAAGACTTTTAACCGAGGATTCGGCGCTTTCGCAAAATGCGTCTGCCGGATTAATTTTTTCGGGCATTTTCTGAATTGCTCTTTCTTTTTTATAAAAAGGTTTTGTTATCAAAGCAATTATCAGCGATGATAAGGCGCTGCTGAGATATAGAATAACGCCCGTTTTTGTGCTTCTATAAACAACCGTGCCGACGGCGCTTATTATAAAAGCAAAACCTCCGCAAAAATTAAAACACATCAGGCGTTTTGCTTCGTTTTCGGATATGCTTTTTGATTGATATAATTCCCTTGTTAAAACAGCGCCCGAAGGATATCCCGATATCAATCCGAAGAAAACCGCCGCAAAACTGTTTGAGGGCTTCAGTTTAACCGCCGTACTGCTCAGTATCAGAACGGGGAGCAGGGCGGGAATAATTATTCCCTCGCAAAGATTTATTCCCTGAATTGCGCCCTGTTTTGCTTTGGATGAAAAAACAATCAGTATTGCTATAATGATAAAAATAAAATAAGCCTGAAGGCTTTCGGTAAACTTTTTCATATTTAATAATATGATTGCATTCAAGCGCTGATAACCCGCTTTAAAATAAAAAAGCAGGAACAAAACTGTTCCTGCAATTTTTATTTCATTAGTGTTGCGGCGTTGTTCATAAGAACATCAATGGCTTCTTTTCCGCTTTCATTTATAATAGCATTAACGCCGGGTTCATATTCGGGCGGGCGGGTGTCCAGATTATGGCAATCCGAGCCGAGGAGCATAACCTGACCGTTGTTCAGAAGTTTTAAGAGTTTTTTTCGGATTCTTCTCGGAGTTTCAACAAAGGAAGAAACATTAACCTGGGGAAGGCATCCGATATCAATCAAATCGCCCAGTTTATATTTATCCTCCATCAGCGCCTTATATCTTTCTATATGAGCAAGAATGGGGCGCACTTTATAATCGCAGTAAAGATTTAAAAGTCTGTCGTAATCGCTGTCGTCAAACCTTGCTGAAAAAGGATGCTCAATCAAAACATAGTTTGAATTTCCAACGCATAAATCTTTAATGCTTTTGTTGTTGAATAAATAGGGACTGATATAAACTTCAGCCGCGGGAATGAGTTCGGGATAACCGCTTGGCACTTCTTTAATCAGCGTGTTATACGCCGCTTCTCTCTTTCTGAGAAAGTCATCAAGAGATATAGTGTCTGAATAATAATGCGGTGTCAGAAGAATCTTCTGAGCGCCCTGTTCTTTCAACCTTTCAATCATTTTAAGGCTGATTTCAACATTCTTTGCGCCGTCATCAATTCCCGGGAGTATATGAGAATGCATCTCAATCAGATTATTGATAATCATATAATTTTAATTCCTTGGCTATTATTGACCGCCTTTGGAGCCTGAACCGCTGTAGTTGCCGTATGAACCGTAATTTCCGTAGTTGCCGTAGTTGCTGTACGAACCGTAGTTGCCGTAGTTCGGAGCGTTTCCTGCGGGATTCTGAGGAGGTGCAGCGGCATATCCGCCGTAGCCGCCATAACCACCGTATCCGCCGTAGCCGCCATAACCGCCGTAT
>JAFYFO010000101.1 GCA_017543725.1 Eubacterium sp. | reverse complement strand
CAAGAATCAGCATAATTTTCGAAGGCTCTGATGAGGACCGCAGAATACCGATGAAAACCGAGCTTAAGGACGGAAAAATCATAGGCTTCGGCAAATACGATACCTCGCAGGTTTTCTATGGAACAACTCCGAAACAGGTTAAAATTTCCTTTGTTTTCAGCGACGCAATGGATAACGGCAAAAGATATGATACCGATTTAAGCGTTGACGGCATAAAGCGCAGAAGATTTCTGAATTTCATAAAACAAACAAAGCACGAAAAGATAAAAACCTTTGTTGATATTGCTCTTAACACGCTTACCCTTCCTTTCAGGACGCTTCCGATTAAGAAAAACCGTATTTCGTTTTTCTCAAACCGCACCGATAAACCGACGGGAAATCTTAAAGCAGTTTATGATGCTGTAGGTGATATTCCGAATGCTGATATCCGCCTTGTTTGCAAAAAGGGCGGCGCAAAGGGAACGCTCGGAGTTTTGTTTAAATTCCTTCATCTCTATATGACCTCAAGGGTTGTTTTTGTTGATGACTACTATCATCTCATAAGCTATGTAAAAAAGAAGAAAAACACAAAGCTTATTCAGCTGTGGCACGGCTGCGGCGCATTTAAAACCTTTGGTTTTTCACGCTACCACAAAACCTCGGTGCTTGAGCTGTATTCCGCAAACCACAGGCAATACGACTACTGCATTGTAAGCTCGCCCGATATCTGCGATTTTTATGCGGAAGCCTTCGGAATAAGCACAAAAAAGGCTCTGCCCCTCGGCTCTCCGAGATGCGATATTCTTTCAAATGAGGAATACAGGGCAACAAAGCGGGCTGAGTTTATTAATGAATTCCCCCACCTTGAAGGCAAAAAGCTCCTTCTTTTTGCTCCCACATTCAGAGGCAGGGGCAACGGCGATTGCTACTATCCCATGGAAAAATTCAATATCGACAAGGTGCTTGAAACTCTTGGCGAGGATTGGGCTGTTGTTGTTAAGCTCCATCCCTATCTTAAAGAAAGCGTATGCTTTGATGAGAAGAATAAAAACCGTGTTGCCGAGTGTCCGAACTGGGATATAAACGATATTTTGTTTTCAACTGATTTTCTTGTTACGGATTATTCAAGCGTTATTTTTGAAGCAGCACTTCTTGAAATACCGATGGCATTTCTGGCGTTTGACCTTGAAGAATACATTGCCGAGCGTGATTTTTACTACGACTTTAAGTATTTCGTTCCGGGTCCTATTGTAAATACGGATACTGAGATTGCTCAGATTGCAAAAAGCGGCGAATATGATATTCAGAAAATCAGGGAATTTGCTAATAAAGCATTCGGAAGCACAGCAGGAAACGCCTGCAAAAATGTTAGGGATTTAACCGTTAAACTTTTGGAGGAATAAACTATGAGCAACTTTAAAGACTGGGCAAAAACTCCCCCTCTCGGTTGGAACAGCTGGGATTGCTTCGGCGCTGCTGTTAACGAAAAACAGCTTAAAGAAAACGCAGATTATATGGCAAAATACCTCAAAAAATTCGGTTGGGAATATGTTGTTTGCGATATTCAGTGGTATGAGCCGAACGCAAAGGATAACGACTACAACAATTTTTGCCCGCTTGATATGGATGAATACGGCAGACTTATTCCTGCAGTAAACCGCTTTCCGTCGTCAAAGGGCGGAAAGGGCTTTAAAGAGATTGCCGATTACGTTCACAGCCTCGGTCTTAAATTCGGAATACATATGATGAGGGGCGTTCCCCGTCAGGCAGCGGCAAAAAACTGCAAAATTTACGGTTCTAATGCAACCTGCCGTGAAATTGCCCATCATTTTTCCGTTTGCTCCTGGAACACCGATATGTACGGCGTTTATAACTGCAAGGGCGCTCAGGATTACTATAATTCAATCATTAATATGTATGCCTCCTGGGGCGTTGATTTCATAAAGTGCGACGATATCTGCGTTACGGAATTTCGCAAATGGGATAATCCATACAGTGCAGACTATGAAATCGAGATGCTCAGAAAAGCAATCGATAATTGCGGAAGAGAGATTATTTTATCCCTATCCCCAGGCCCTGCCCTCAGGGATAAGGCGGAACATCTTGCAAAAAATGCAAATATGTGGCGCTTAACGGGCGATTTCTGGGATCAATGGGCTAAGCTCTATGAAATGTTTGATATCTGCAAGAAATGGGAGGGCGTTTCATCAAAAGGAAACTATCCCGATTGCGATATGCTTCCCATCGGCAGAGTT
>JAFYFO010000100.1 GCA_017543725.1 Eubacterium sp. | reverse complement strand
GCTTTTTGTTTTTTGCTCGGGGGCGGTACCTTTGTACAGCACCCGCTCACAAGAAAACAAAATTCTGCACCTTTCTCTAAAGTCTGCAGCGTGTCTCCATTATATTTTTTAGGTTTGTCGACACGCTGACCCACCCTGAAAATCAGAGTGGGTTTTAATAATTTATACGAAAAAAATCACAATCTTGGGAATTTAATCTCCACAATTATGGGAATTTTACCTCTATAATTGTGGGAATTTAGTTGATTTTTTGTTTTCAATGTGATATTATACGGTTAACGGACACAATAATATGGGGGGAATATCCATGGCTGAATATTATAAAAGGTATATTGAAAAAACAATTGAAAAAAAGTTGAACTCCTGCGGTGCCGTTGTTGTTGAAGGTCCGAAATTCTGCGGAAAAACAACAACTGCTTTAAGATATGCGAAAAGCCAAATCAGATTAAACACATCCTCTTCAATAGAACTGGCAAAACTTGAAACCAGAAATGTTTTGCGCGGTGAAAAGCCTCGTGTTATTGACGAATGGCAAACAGTTCCCGATATATGGAACGAGGTTAAGGGCTGGATTGATGAGAATCCCGCCTTCGGGCAGTTTATTCTTACCGGAAGTTCAACCCCTGCCGACAAAAGCGCCATTTACCATTCGGGCGCAGGAAGAATAACAACCGTTAAAATGAAGCCTATGAGCCTTTCAGAATCCAGAGAATCAAAAGAAACGGTTTCACTTAAAGAATTATTTGAAAACAAAAACGCTGATGTTTTTGACGAAAACAAGGATTCCTCGCTTGAAAAAATTGCTCATATTCTTTGCAGGGGCGGATGGCCGCTTTCCGTTGTTGCGGGAGAGGATATATCCCTTGATGTTACAAAGAACTATTATGAAGGACTTTTCAACTTTGAATACTGCGAAAACGAAAAATTCAGAAACAAGAACCCGGAACTTATGAGAATGATTCTCAAAAGTTATGCAAGAAATATTTCAACCGAGGCTCCGCTTAAAACAATACAATCGGATGTTATCAATTCAAACAACCGAACTCTTGATAATAAAACTCTTATCGGCTATACAGACGCGCTTAAGGATTTATTTATTATCGAGGATATGGAAGCCTGGAATCCTAATCTGAGAAGCAAGGCCGCAACGAGAACAACGCCAACAAGACATTTTGTTGACACATCCGTGGCGACATCTGTTTTGGGAATATCTCCGCAGGATTTAATGAACGATTTAAATTCTTTCGGGCTTTTCTTTGAGGATATGGCAGTGCGCGATTTGAATATTTATTCCTCAATAATCGGAGGAACCGTCAGGCATTATCGCGATAGTTCGGGATTGGAATGCGACGCGGTTATTCATCTGGAAAATGGCAAATGGGCTGCTATCGAAATAAAACTCGGAGGCGAAAAACTTATTAATGAGGGTGCGGCAAACCTTGAAAAATTCAAAAACACCGTTGCCGAAGAGAACCTTGCATTCAGAATGATACTGACAGCAAAAGGACCCGCATACAAAAGAAAAGACGGAATTTTTGTCGTTCCAATCGACTGCTTAACGGCATAAAAAATAAGTTCTTGGAGTTAACTCCAAGAACTGTTTTCATATTCTGATATAAACGCTCATTTCGTTTTCGCCGCGGTTTGCCCAGCGATAATACGGAATGAATTTTATTTTAACCGGAGTTTCTTCGCTTTCTTCATATTCCGAATAGAGATTT
>JAFYFO010000099.1 GCA_017543725.1 Eubacterium sp. | reverse complement strand
TGAATTTCTTATCTGTTGCAAACTGAATATGATAGCCCGTTGTTTTGGTTGTCTGAGTCTTCCATTTAACTTTGATTTTACTCTTTGAAGGATTTGAAAGCGTAACGAGCGATGTTCCCTTCGGATTGATGAGGAAAAACGTCCTTTTTTCTCCCGTGTATTTCTTATCGGTAAATGTGACATAAACATTATATTTGCCGACATCTTTTCGTCCGCTCGCATAAGTAACCTTGTATTTGCTTGACGGGATTGTTTTGCCGTTTGCATCCGTAACGCTAACCGTCGGCTTTTTAGTTTTTCCGTTATATGTATAATCATATACTGAAAGTTTGAATGATTTGGGATAATAAATAATTGTTTTCTTTTGAACCTTACCGCAAATTTTGCATTGCACAACCGATTTGCCGTTTGCTTTGAGCGTTGCGGGAGTTGTGACGGTTGTGTATTTATGCGCGGCAGTGGGGGAAGTTTCAACAAATTCTCTTGACATAACTGCGCTGCAGATTGAGCAGTAAACAACAGCATCGTGACCGCCGCTCTGCGTGCAGGTTGCCTCCTGATAATCCTCGTTAACGGGAGCGCCTGCAATATGGTCGCAAAGCAAATTAGTCAGACAATCGTTGCCTTTTTCTATCTGTATTGTCTTCCATGTTTCTTTTGTTCCGGCATATTCCGCTTCTTCAATTCTTGCACAGCCGTCGAAAGCACGCTCGCCGATATATGTTACGCCGCTTCCGAGTTTAACCGACTGAAGCCAATAGCAATATTCAAACGCGAGTTCGCCGATTGAGGTGACGGTGTTTAAGATAACAACGCTTTCAAGAGTTGAAATATCATTAAAAGCATAGTTTCCTACAGTTGAAACTCCACTCTTTATAACAACCGAAGTGATTTCTTCGCTGTTAAAAAACGGGGAGCGATTTTCAAATTCGCCGTAATTATACATATCGCCCCTGCCCGAAATTGTGAGTTCGCCTGTTTGCAAATCAAGAAGATAATCAACCGTTTCGCCGCATCTTCCTCTGAGGAAGAAATACATATAATCGCCATCAAGGTCGTTATCACTGAGAATATCAACTTTTTCCCAATCCTCAGCGGTTGAAAAATACTTGATTTCAGTTAATGAACTGCACGACCAGAAAGCGCCTTCTCCGATTTTTGCAACGCTCTTCGGAATCTCAACGCTCTTGGCTTTGACATCCATAAATGCCGTTTTTCCGATTGAGGTTATCCCCTCCTGAATAACAATGTGCTTGATATCGGTGCGATGCGCAAAGGGCGATTCTTCCCAATCGTAATCAGCCATAGCGCCTGTTCCGAAAATATTCAGTTCACCGGTTGCCGTGTTTAACGAATATCGGACATTTGCGCCGCAGTTTCCCTCTTCCGCCGCGCTTGCCGAAAACGGCAGAGCAAACAGTGTTGTTGCTATCATAATAAGGGATAGGAGGATTGATAAAGTTTTTTTCATAACTGCTCCTTTCGTTGTTAAACGCTTTCCCCTCAAGGGGAAGGTGTGAGACTTTGGAATTATTTCTTAGTCGTAACACTCTTTGCGCTGCTCCAGGAAGAATAATACTTCTTTCCGTCAACCGTTTTATATGTTCTGATTCGAACATAATACTTTTTCTTTGATTTGAGTTTTTTGATTGTTACAGAAGTTGTTTTATTCTTCTTGATTGTAACGGTTTTAGCGCTCTTGAATTTACTGCTTGTTGAATACTGAATCTGATAGCCGGTTGTGCTGCTTGTTTGCTTCTTCCAACTAACTTTGAGTTGTTTTGATTTCGGGCTTGAAACCTTGGAAACGGTTGTTCCCTTCGGGTTAATCTTGAAGGTTTTCTTAACGCTTCCGCTGAAAATTCCGATGCCCTTAACCGTGACTGTTGCAGTTCCGACTTTCTTATTATTCTTGTAACTCAGCGTGTAATCCGTTCCCTTTTTGAGGGTTTTGCCGTTTAATTTAACGGTTACGGATTGGCTTTGTTCCTTACCGCTGAAGGTTTTCGTTTTAACTCCCGTAACGCTTGCGCCAGCAATGCTTGTGCAGTCATAGTGGATTTTAACGGTTTTAAGAATATCATTGTAGCCGTTTGCATAGTTGATTGAAATCTTTTTCCAATCCGAGGCGGAGCCTTCATAATATATATCCGAAAGACCTTCACATTCCCAAAACGCGCCTTCGCCAATCTCGGTTACACTCTTGGGAATATATACGCTCTTTAAATTCGGAGAATTGTAGAAGGTGTAGAATTCAATTGTTTTGGCTTTGTTCGGCATTGCAAAGTCCTGCAAAGCCCAGCAGCCGCTGAAAGACTGTCCCATAATGTTTGTAACACTTTCGGGAATGTTAATATTTTTCAAAGCGGTGCAATTCACAAATGCAAGGAAGCCTACGGTTTCAAGACCGTCATTCAGAACAACATCGGTTAAAGCCGTGCAGTAAGCAAAATCGGAGATTTCAATGGTTTTAACCTTTTCGGGAATAACTATATGAGTTAAATTCTTGCAGCGCAGGAATGCCGAGGTTCCGAATTTTGTTATGCTATCGGGAAGTTCAGCGTCCGTTATACCCATTTCCATAAAGCAGCAGGTGCTGACGGAGGTAATGCCGTCTTCAACAACTGCGTGCCTGATTTCATCTCGGTAGTTATACCAGGGTCTGTTTTGGTGAGAGCCTTTTAGGTCCTCATTCATTGCGCCTGTTCCGCTGAAGGTTAAGGTTGCCTCCTCGGGGTCATAATGATATGTTATATTTTCGCCCCACGAGCCTGTTAGCGAACAGAAGGTTGCGTTTAAGAGGGATGAATTGCTCTCTTTGTCCGTTATCGTTATCGCATCAAAGAGTTCCTTGCTTCCGTTATAGTAAACTCTGTCGGTAGGGTTGCCCAAAAAAGCACAGTCGCCGATTGTTTTAACTCCGCTGCCGAGATAGATTTTATTCAAATTTCCGCTCCATGCCGCGGCATAACTTTCAATCGCCGTAACGCTGTCGGGAATACTGATTGAACTAAGGTTGCAGCATTCGCGGAAAGCGCCCGAGCCTATTGTTTTAACGCCGTTTTCAATTGTCAGGGTGTTGAGGGATTCAAGACCTGCAAAAAGATTATTTCCGATTCTTGAAAGGCTTCCTTCAACAGTGATTTCCTGAACGGGCTTCTGAAGCAGGGGCGATTTGTTGAGCGCATAATCATAGGTTGTTCCCTTGCCCGAAACAGTTCCTTTCTGATTGAAAGCGTCAACGGTGTAAAAAGCGTTTGCGCCAATCGGAACTCCCCACGAAGTGAAGGGATGAAGTTCGGCATAGTTGAGAATACCAACATTGTTATCCTTGCTGACAGCCTCCCATTCTTCCTCGCTTCCCTCATAGAAAATATCGCAAAGCGATGTGCATCCCTTGAAAGCGTCTTTATTGATTGATGTGACTGTTTGCGGAATTGAAATATATCTGAGTTCCGTGCATCCCTCAAATGCATTTGCAACAACATATTTAACATTTGAAGGCATTCTGAATTCCTTAAGGCTTGAGCAATTTTTAAAAGCACCCGAATTTATAATCTGAATATCCTCGGAAAGATTGCAGGGATAATCAATTGTTGAAAGTTTCGAGCAATTCTGGAATGCGTTAAAGCCGATTTTTGTTAAATCCATTGCATTTTCAAGATAAACGCTTTCAACATTACTGCATCCGTAAAACGCATTGTCGCCTATTGAGGTTACGCCGCCTGCAATATAGATTGAAGTTATTGAAGTGTTGTTATAAAACGGCGACGGAGCGGGAGCGCCCTGAGTATAGTTATACATTGCTCCGCTTCCGTAGATATAGAGATTTGAACCGTCGATATTATAGTCGATATTATAGTAAACATTATCTCCGATTCTCGCCGTGTACTTCTTCCAGATTGCATAAACGGTTGTATCTTTGTTAACATCAACCGAGGTTATCAGTTCACCGCCGGACTGGGAAAGCGACCAGCCAACGAATTTATAACCTTCCGCCGCTGCATATCCTGTTGTCTGCGGCAGAACATATTTTCCGCTGACATTATATATTAACTGCTCAGCCATTGAAGTGCTGCCGTGATTATAGTTTGGATTGATTTTAAGAGTGTAGGATTTTTTCTTCGGGCTGACAGCCAGAGGGCTGTCCAGATAATTGCCGTCTGACTCAGCCTTAACTGCAAAATAGCAGCCGTCTGTTACATCTTTAAATGTATAACTTGTTGAAGTTACCGACGCGCCGTGAGTCCAATATCCGTTTTCATCATAAAATCTTACTGAATAACCGGTTGCATTTTCAACAGGCTCCCATTTACAGGTGTTTCCCTCCCACCTTAAATAACTCGGTGTATCAAGCGTTTCATATGGGCTTATGTATTCAAATTGTCCGTAAATACTTCTTTTAAGAAATATTTTTTCTTTATACCAACTTGTTGAATCACCTTCCCAAAAGATTTGAACATCTTTATCAACCGCATCAAAGTGATAGTAGCCTGTGGGAAATTTTTGGGAGTCCATATAGGTTTTAACATCAAGAGGGTTGTCGTATCTATACGGTGTTTTAACATTCTTGAATGTGTGGTAATAATTCCCATCTCCACGGTAGTCAATAGTAACATCAACTTCCTGCGTATCCTTGGCTTTTTTATTACTCGGCGCACCGTACGGACGGGTGAAATACAGAATACCGTTTTCATAACATTCACTTGGATTTTCGAATCTGTAAACTACATCTTTGTCAATAATCGGCTGATTTGAGCCGTGAAAGAATTCATACCATGTCGGTATTGCATTTGCTGTAAACGGAAACGCACAAAGAGTTGCTGTTATCATCAGAACCGATAGCAGAATTGATATGGCTTTTTTCATAATTTATTCCCTTTCCTTTAACTATGCATTATTTAACTTTATATGTTCCGTTTTTAATCTTATAACTTGCGGATTTAGCAGGGCTGAGACCAAGAGGAGATTTGCTGATTGTGTTGCTCGACCAATAGAAATTAGCCTTCATCTTCTTGCCGCTTATCTTCTTTTTATCCTGATAATATAATTTGAAGGTGTATGTCTTTTTATTGCCTGTTGCATAATAGGTTGAACCGCCGATTTTAAGAACAAGTCCTTTTGCTCTTGACGGAGGGCTCTTTACCTTAACCGTCATAGTATATGTTGCGGTGTTAAAAGTTTCTGTCGGGTGCCAATCACCGTCCGACTCCCAGTAACCGGGAATGGTCTTCTTTTTGCCATTCTTGAATTTTGAAACCTTAACAGAGGTTACTTTTGGTTTGCTTGATAGTGAAGTTGTCAGATAAAACGGTGATGCAACCTGGTCGAGTATGTAGCCTTTCTGAACGCTGATGCCGTCGGTTTTCGGCTCGGGACTTGTGAAATAAACCTTGCAAAGAGGATGTATCTGATAAGTTGTTCCCGCTTTAAGGCTGCTGAGATACATCTTTTTACTCTTTTTGAAAGTCTTTTGCTTATATGAACTTGCGCCTTTCTTCCTGTACTGAACAATGGATTCAAAAGCGTATGTTCCAAGTGTTATGGAATCCTTTGTTATTTTGTAGTTATTCTTATAAATATGATAATCGGGAGTAACATAGTAACTGAGCGCCCAGGTGTCGTCTATTCTCTGGTCGTATGTACCTTCGATTGAACGTCTGTCGCTCTTCTTTGCAAAATCTGCAATAGCGGAATAATATGGATTATCGCCATAGAGATAATAATGCGCGTGTTCGTATTTTAATACTTCAAATTTTACGAACTGCAGTCCGCCTGCGGCAGACGAGCCGCTTAAATTATCCTTCTTGGATGTGTCAACAGTGAAAGTCATAGAAGACTTTTCGCTCGGATAGAAGGAATATGAGCCTGTTTGAGTGTTTGAAAACGCCTTAACCTCATAATCATAAAGCGCGCCCTTCTGCAGGTATTCATACGGAATTTTTGAATTAAAGGTTACGTTGATGGTTGCTTTGCTTCCCGAAACTCCGGTTACCTTTGCGCTCAGAGTATAGAGTTTGCAGTCCCAGGTTGCCTTTGTTCCTTTAACAAGATGATAGCCGTCATAGTTTTCCGTCTTTTTTGTATAAGTCGGGTCGGCAAGTCCCTCAAAATACTTGTTCTTGTAGTATTCCGCGTCTGAGTCGGCAAAAACCGTCAGCGGCGCCGCCGTCAGAAGCATAATCAGTGCGAGGATAATGGATAGTGATTTTTTCATAATAAACTCCTTTCGATTTCGCGCATTAAGCGCAATAATACTATTTTGACATTCTTATTATAACAGTTTATAAATATTTGCACATCAGCCGAAAGTATGATTTTTGCAAAAAAAATAAGGACGAAATGCATCGTCCTTAATCTTTTCGGTTTTTAATAACTATTCCGAGACTTCGCGCCTCGCTGACAAGTTCAGTGCGGGTTTTGAAGCCCGTTTTTTCCATAAGGTGCTGGATATGGCTTTTAACCGTCGGCAAAGAGATATGAAGCCTCTGAGCGATATCGGCGTTTGTGTCGCCTGTTGTCAGTTCCTTTAAAATATCAAGTTCACGCTCGGTGAATTCGTGATTGGTTGTGTTTCCGATATGAATAAGCGGAGTTTTATCGGGATAAATATGCTCCCCCTGCATTGTTCGCCTCATAACTTCAAGAATACTGTCTTTCTGTCCGTCCTTATACCAGAAGGAGTCAACGCCGATTTTGCGCGCCCTTGTCAGCCACGAATATTCGGGCATTGAAGTGACGATTATTATTTTTATATTCGGAAAGTCTTTTTTTATTTCCTCGGCGGCGTCAAGTCCGCTGTG
>JAFYFO010000009.1 GCA_017543725.1 Eubacterium sp. | reverse complement strand
TTATATTAAATCTTTAATAACCTTAACTGCAACGCCCTGAATAATCAAATCGCCTTCAACTATTATATCGCTGAGTCTTTCGTTTTCAGGGTGAAAAATAAATCTTCTGTTGATTCTGTCCGTATATAATCTTTTGAGCGTTGTGTCGTCGCCGACAAGGGCAACAACAATATCTCCCTCGTTTGCTGTTTGCTGCCGTCTGATAACAACCAAATCGCCGTCGTCAATTCCTGCGTTTATCATTGAATCTCCGCTGGCTCTGAGCATAAAGAATTCGCCGCTGCCAAGCAGGGAAGAGGGGAGAGAATAATAATCCGTTATATTCTGCTGAGCAAAGTTCAGCGCTCCGCATGAGATTGAACCAACAAGCCCGACGGAAACAGACTTTTGATTATATTTTTCGGTTACATCTGTTTTAATGCTTCTTTCTCCGCAGTATTCAATTTCGCCTGAGTCGCGAAGCCTTTCAAGATATCTCTGAACGGTTGACTTTCCGACTTCAAGCGCAGAAGCAATTTCGCGAACCGAAGGGGAAACACCGTTTTCAAGATAATATCTTTCGGCGTATTCCTTTATGTCGCTTAAAAGTTCACTGTTTATAGGCATTTCAAGCACCTTCCTGTTAAGTGGGACACTGTGTCCCATTACCTACATTATAGCATAAAAACAGCGATTGTCAATAGTTTTTTTAAACTTTTTTGTAAATATTGTAACTTCTTTGTAATATTTATCTGCAATAAAAAAAGAGGCTTTTCAGCCTCTCTTAATTTTGCTAATTATATATTCCGCGTATTCTTTTGCAACATTGATTTTGGTTGTTTTTTCAAATTCATAAAAGAATGCATTTGAATTAACTTCGCAGATAATAGGGGAGTACTTTCCGAAAAGAATGTCTATTCCGCAGTAATCAAGATTAAGGATTTCGGCGGTCCTGATTGCGATTTCTTTCATTTCGTCGCTGAGTTCAAAAGGCTGTGCGCTGCCGCCCGAGCCGATGTTTGAGCGGAAATCGTTTTTGCCTTTTCTGAGCATTCCGCCGATTACTTTTTTGCCGACAACGATAATGCGAACATCCCTTGAATAACTCGATTCAATGTATTCCTGAAAAAGATGGGGGGAGCATTTAACCTTGGTCATTATGCCGATTAGTTCTTTTCTGTTTTTTGCAAGAAAAACTTCCTGACCGAGCGAGCCGTAACTCTCTTTAACAATGAGCGGATATCCGAGTTTTTCAACTGTATTAATTGTTTCTTCTTTAATTTCTTCATTCTCAGTGTAGCAGAGAAGTCCTGCAAGAGTGTTCGGCAGAGGAAGGGAGTTATCTGCAAGCGCAATATATGTTTGCATTTTATCGTCGCAGTTCATTATTGCTGCGGCTGAGTTGAAAGTCGGCATTTTCGATTTTTCAAGCATTGAAAGAATATATTTATCCTTGTCCCAATAAACGCAGAAATCGTTCTCGGAAATATCTGAAACAATCTTTCCCTCTTTGATATAAAGAAGAAATCTGTTGTTTTTTATAATATCTGCCTCAACGCCGAGTTTTTCAAATTCCTCTTTCATCCGCTTTGCCTGATAAAGATATTCTTCGCTTTCGGAGTAGGCGTTAACAATTATTATTCCTTTCATAATAAATCCCTTCAAACGAAATGATAGAGATAGTTTAGCATAAAGAACGGCAAGAATCAATATAGGATGGATAATTCCGACAAAAATACATATAATATAATATCAGTAAATATGCTGATAGAATTATTGATAAAATGATTGACAAAATTCTTGATATATGGTATAAGGAAAATGAAAGAGGGTGTTATTATGGTAAATATAATAAGCGCTATTAAAAACACAATTCCCATATCTCAGTTCAACAAGGGTTTTGCAGGAAAAATTTTTAATGAGGTTAAGAAAACAGGCGCTAAGGTTGTTATAAAAAACAATACTCCTGAATGTGTTTTGATATCTCCCGAGGAATATATTGAACTTATCGAAGAGGTTAATGACGCACGCCTTTTAACAGTTGCAAATGAAAGAATCGAAAAATATGAGCCTCAAAATGCACTCAGCAACGAAATGTTGCTTGAGCATTTTAGCATATCCGAAGAAGATATTGATAATGCGCCAGAGGTAGAATTTGAATGAAGTGGGAAGTAACATATCTGCCTGAGGCATTAAAAGATATTGAAAAACTTTCAGGTAATCAAAGAATAAGCGTTTTTAAGGCAATTAAGAAGGTTAAATCAAATC
>JAFYFO010000098.1 GCA_017543725.1 Eubacterium sp. | reverse complement strand
CACTCATTATTACTGATACCCTTTGTTGAAAGAGTAACAACATTGTTCTGGTTGCTTTTTGAATTAAGATAAATACCTATTGAGCCTTCAAAATCAATGTTTTTAAGCCAGATTGAAAACTCATATTTTTCGCCCTCTTTAAAGCCCATATCGCCCTTGAAGGCTTCTTTTTCATTATAATCATAAGTTTTATAATCATATATTTCGGGAAAGCCGATATTTTCTATATATCCCCTGCCGTCGATTTTAAGCACCTCAAATGAGGAATTATTCTTATTCATAGCCCCCTGATTTGAAAGAACGCTCTCAACGGAATTGAAGCTCCAGGAAGCCTCGGGGTTGCCCGTATATTCAAACGAGCCGTTATTAACAAGATTTGAAACCAATCCGCCATCGCACGCATAGGAAATATCCTCAATAAACGCACCGTAAAGCGTATCTGAAACCTCGTGGGATATGTTGCTTTCGCTGATATTTAAAACGCCCTCATCAGCATTTGCAGTTAAACAAACGCTTAAAATCAATACCAATGATATTATAAAGCATAAAACTCTTCTCATATGCTCTTCTCCTAAATTTTAATAACTGAATTATAGCATAAATTTTTATAAATAACAATCGCTTTGAAAAAAATACCATATTTGTAAACTTTGAATAAAATGTATTGAACTTTGCAAAATTATATATTAAAATACCAGATATGGCTACTAAAACAAAAAAGAAGCCGAAAACGAAGAGCAAAAAAAGCATAAAAATTGCGGTAATTCTCATAGCTTTTCTTTGCGTTTTATCCGTTTTTGCGCTTATCATAAACAATTCTTCTCCGAGTAAAAGCGAGAGCAATATTATAAATCTGAATAAAGATATTGCATATGGAATTGACGTTTCCCACCATAACGGAAAAATTAACTGGAAAACAGTTAAGGGCGAGGTTGATTTTGCATTCATAAGGGTTGGATACCGTACATATGATAACGGAACAATCTGCCTTGATTCAAAAGCGAAATACAACCTGAAAAACGCAAATAAAAACTCTGTTCCAATTGGCGTTTACTTCTATTCCCAGGCAATAACCGAAGCCGAGGCTGAGGAGGAGGCGCAGTTTCTTCTTGATGAAATCAAGAGCTGCGATATATCCCTTCCCGTTGTTATCGATTTTGAATATCCGACGAAAAACGGTAAAAATGTTGGCAGGCTTAATGATGCAAATCTTTCAAAAAAAGAAAAAACAGCCCTGATAAATGCCTTTTGCAACAAGGTTAAGGCTGCGGGCTATACCCCTGGCGTTTATGCATCAAGCTATGTTTTTAAAACCCACTTAAATACGAAAAAGCTTGATGAGGGAATTATGATTTGGGTTGCCGATTATAACGGCGAGGTTTCATATTCGGTTGACTATGATTTTTGGCAATTTTCAGATAAAGGAAAATGCAAAGGAGTTTAATAAAAATATGTTGATACAAACTATTGGTACACAAAAGCAGAAAAGAACTAACAGGCTCTTAGCGCTTGTTTTATCGCTTGCGCTCTGCATAATCACGCCGTTTTCGGCAAGTGCCGCACAAACAACCAGCATATACACAAATACAGCATACATTCAAAACAGCCGCTTTGATAACAGCGTTATTCTGAACGGAATTGATATTTCGCAGCATAACGATACTATTGATTTCAAAAGCCTTAAATCAACCAAAACAAACACTATTATAGTAAGAGTTGGCTGCAGGGGCTACGGTTCAAAGGGAACGCTT
Source organism: Eubacterium sp. (assembly GCA_017543725.1). Taxonomy (GTDB): domain Bacteria; phylum Bacillota; class Clostridia; order Oscillospirales; family Acutalibacteraceae; genus Eubacterium_R. Next base: position 1,093 of record JAFYFO010000098.1, on the reverse strand, counting down.
CTGAAGGATAAAAACTTTGATACCAATATTTCCTCTTCAATTTCAAACGGCTTTGAAACAGGAGTTTATTTCTATTCCCAGGCGCTGACCGAAGCCGAGGCAATAGAGGAAGCAAACTTTGTTTTGCAATACATAAAGGGCTATAGATTCACTCTTCCTGTTTTTTACGACTATGAATTTGCAGGCGTTTCCACTGGCAGACTTGATTCTGCCTGGAGAAATAAAACCATCAATAAAACCCAGATGACAAAGAATGCGCTTGCCTTCTGCCAGACAATTGAAAACGCAGGATATAAAGCGGGTGTTTATGCAAGCAAGTCCTTTTTTGAGGACAATCTTAACAAGGATGAATTGGAAAATCTTTATGCAATCTGGCTTGCGCACTACAACACAAAAACAACATATGCAGGAAAATACCAGCTCTGGCAATACAGCTCAAAAGGCAAGGTAAGCGGTATTGATGGATATGTTGATTCAAACTTCATATATTCTGATTTATTAACAGCCATTGTAAACAAGAGATTTGATATAGAAAACATTCCAAGCCAAACCTATACGGGAAGCGAAATCAAGCCTGAAATTGAAGTTAAATTCAACGGTTCAACTCTTGTTAAGGGCGAAGACTATTATGTTTCGTTTAAAAACAACACAAATATCGGCGCTGCAACCGTAACCATAACAGGCATAAACGATTTTGAAGGCTATACCACGGTTAATAAGAGCTTTTCAATTGTTCCTGAACAGGTTACCGGCCTGAAGCTTGATACAAGAGGAATATATTCTCTTAAAGCCTCATGGAACAGCGTTAGCGGCGCAAGCGGATATCTTGTTCAGGTTGAAAGAAGCAGCGGATGGCTTGATGCTGGAAAAACCGATAAAACAAGCTTTGAAATAACGGGTCTTTCAGCCGCTTCCAACTACAGAATAAGAGTTAAAGCATATAAAACAGTTAACTCGTCAACTCTAAGCGGAGAATACAGCACACCGCTTCAGAGTGCAACCGCTCCCGCAACGCCGACGGCGCTCAGCGTTTCAAATGTTAAGCCCGATTCATTTAAGCTGAGCTGGAAAAAACAAACGAACGCAAGCTATT
>JAFYFO010000097.1 GCA_017543725.1 Eubacterium sp. | reverse complement strand
CGCAGTTTGTGTCAACAATAGCAACGATGGGAAGTCCGAGTTTCATTGCTTCTGCAACAGCGATTCTTTCTTTTCTCGGGTCAACGATGAACATTGCCTCGGGAACTTTCTTCATCTCTGTTATACCGCCGAGCCATCTTGCGTTAACATAGGGCATTCCGCAGCGGATTGCTTCTTCCTTAACGCTTTCCTGAGCCTGCTTCTTTGTTCCTACAAAGATGATTGAGCCGCCTTCAGCAGCAAGGTCGCGAACGAACATATATGCTTCATCGAGTTTCTTAACTGTTTTCTGAAGGTCGATGATATAAATGCCGTTGCGCTCTGTGAAGATGTATTCAGCCATTTTGGGATTCCATCTTCTTGTCTGATGTCCGAAATGAACACCTGCTTCCAAGAGTTGTTTCATTGAAACTACATTTGCCATTATTATTTCCTCCTTTTAGGTTTTTCCTCCGCAAAAACGCATGGCATGAGCCGTTTTTTTATAACCTATGGCTCGCATTTTTGCGTGCGTATTCGCATCTGATTTACGAATGCCGTTAAATTATAACAGATGAATAATCAAAAATCAAGAAAAAATTTAACGAATATTCCTTTATTTATAACATTATTATCATCACAATTTAACAACTCGCTTTGCGCAAAAAAACAAAACTGTTACAAAAGTTTACAAAATCTTCATTGCTATTGATATGAAACTTTGCTTTTGCTATTATAGCAAGGATAAAAAGATTATCAAAGGAGAACGAATTATGGAAAGAAAAGTTGTAATCTTTGACCATCCGCTTATCCAGCATAAACTCAGCATTCTTCGCGATAAAAGAACAAGAACTATGGACTTCCGCGCTCTTGTTGACGAGATTGCAAGTCTTATGATGTTTGAAGCAACAAGAAACCTTCCCACTGAAGATGTTAAGGTTGAAACTCCGTGCGGTATTGCTGACTGCAAACAAATTGCAGGCAGAAAACTTGCATTTGTTCCGATTCTTCGTGCAGGTCTTGGAATGGTTGACGGCTGCATTAAAATGGTTCCCGCTGCCCGCATTGGTCATATCGGTCTTTACAGAGATGAAGAAACTCTTCAGCCCGTTGAATATTATTGCAAATTACCCAAGGATATCGACAGAAGAGATGTTTTTGTTGTTGACCCGATGCTCGCAACAGGCGGCTCCGCTATTGACGCTATCGGTCAGATAAAGAAAAGAAACCCGAGAAAAATAACATTTATGTGCATTATTGCCGCTCCTGAAGGACTTGAGGCTTTGCAGAAGGCTCATCCCGATGTTGATATTTATTGCGCAGGTCTTGACGACCATCTCAATGAAAACGGCTATATCGTTCCCGGTCTCGGCGACGCGGGCGACAGAATATTCGGTACAAAATAAACAGAGAACAAAGGATGGACCAAAATCCATTCTTTGTTCTTCGTTTTTTGTAGATAAAAAACAATTTAATTATTGGAGGAAAAATAATGAAATTAACTTACGACATTAAAGACAAGCCAAGTTTCGGAAAACTCTTAATCTTTGCTTTCCAGCAACTCTTGGCAATCCTCGCGGCAACAATCGCTGTTCCCGCAATCGTAGGAAACGGAATGAGCCAGTCCGCAGCGCTTTTCGGTGCAGGTGTCGGCACAATCGTTTACCTTCTTTTCACAAAGTTCAGAAGCCCCGTATTCCTTGGTTCATCCTTTGCATTCCTCGGCTCAATGTTTGCAGCATTTGCAGGCGCTGTTTCGGCTGAGGCAGGATTTGCAGGAATCATCCTCGGTGCATTCTTCGCAGGTCTTGTTTACGTTGTTATTGCAATCATCGTTAAGGTTGCAGGCGTTAAATGGATTGATAAGATTATGCCCGCAGTAGTTATAGGCCCCACAGTTTCAATCATCGGACTTTCACTTGCAGGCAACGCAGTCGGCGATATGCTTAAGTTCGCAGGAAACGAAGGCAGCGGCTACATTATGAACACACAGGGTTGGATAGGCTTCATCTGCGCTCTTGTAACACTCTTCGTTGTTATGATTTGCTCAGTATTCGGCAAGAAGATGACAAAACTCATCCCCTTCATTATCGGTATTCTTGCAGGTTATGCAGTTGCAGCATGCTTCACAGTTATCGGAACAAAAACAAATAATCCTGATTTGGTAATCATTGATTTCAGCGTTTTTGCAGGAATGAAGTTCTTCGCAGTTCCCGATTTCACATTTATCAAGGCTGCCAAGGGATTATCACAGATTAACGGAACATATATCGCTTCAATCGCAGTTGCATATGTTCCCGTTGCATTCGTTGTTTTCGCTGAGCATATTGCAGACCATAAAAACCTTTCATCAGTTATTGAAAAAGACCTTCTTGAAGACCCCGGTCTCCACAGAACTCTTCTCGGTGACGGCGTTGGTTCAATGGCAGGCGCATTCTTCGGCGGATGCCCCAACACAACATACGGTGAAAGCGTTGGCTGCGTTGCTATCACAGGAAACGCTTCAATCGTAACAATTCTCTGCACTGCAGTAATGGCAATGGTTATCTCTTTCTTCGGACCTTTCGTTACCTTCCTTTCAACAATTCCCGCTTGCGTTATGGGCGGCGTTTGCGTAACTCTTTACGGTTTCATCGCTGTATCAGGTCTTAAGATGATTCAGAAAGTTGACCTTGACCAGAACAAAAATCTCTTCGTTGTTGCAGTTATTCTTATCTCCGGTATCGGCGGAATGACTCTCAATATCGGCAAGGTTACTCTTACAGAGATTGCTTGCGCTCTCATCCTCGGCATCATCACAAACATTATTCTTTCAAAGAAAAAGGATGAAGCTGTTGCAGAATAATTAACTATTCGCTTATAAAAATCAAGTTCCTGACACATACTTGTGTTGGGAACTTTTTTCGTTAATCGTTATGTCTATTCGTACGCCATGGGGACGCACCGCTACGCGCAACTATTAATAATGGTTCGTAAAGGGCGAGGAACGTCCCCGTGTGCTTCGGAGGGAACGCCCAATTTGTTCGCCGTGATTAT
>JAFYFO010000096.1 GCA_017543725.1 Eubacterium sp. | reverse complement strand
TGTGAACATTAGGGCTGTTAACAACAAACGAAGCCTTATCTGAATTCTCGCTGAGTTTAACTCCGTTTGCGCTTATTGATTTAATAACGTAGCCCTTTTCGGGGGAAAGTTTCAGGTTTATTCTGTCGCCGTAGGAAAAGTTTTCAACTATTTCACCCGTTAAATATGCGTGTTCAACAGAACTTATGTCAAGAAACGCATAATTTGTGTTCAGCCCATAGCAATATGCAAACGCTTCGCCGTTATCATCCGCCGAAGTGCCGACGGGTTTCGGCTCTTCCTCATCCGATATCGGATATGCGATAAACGCGCCCGGAAGAGTTGTTGCAACAAGTTTATTCTTGCCGATTTCATTTGAGAAGGAATATTTTGAAGCGGATAATTTATCCTTTGCGGCATTGTAATAATAGGTGTCGCCAAAGCCGTAAATATATGCTCCGTTGAGATAAAGCCCGTTTGAGAAATATCCTGCGCTTCCGCTGTAAACATTGATTTTTTCGGTATCAAGCTGCGTTTCAAAGTAATCATCGCTTGAAAGTTTAACCGCGGAAGTCTTAAATTCAGCGCCGTCAAAAACTATAATCTTTGGAAGTTCGCCCTTTTCATCAGCGCCCCAAACGCCGATTAATTTATTTTCATACTGAATAAACGTTGTGAAGGCTCTGCCCTCAGGAAGAGAGAAATTGCATTTATCAAACGCCTTATTTGCAGAGTTATATTCATAAATTTCGTTTGAAAACTCCGCTTTATCACGGCTGCAGCCGCCGATTAAATAAATCTCAGCATTGTAAACCGCAAGCGAGTCGCCGAGCGCCGAGGGGTCGGGAGTTTCGCAGAGAACGGTTGTTTTTCCGCTTGTTAAATCAAGGCAGGCAAAAGCGCCCTCATAGCCGATTATAAAGCCGCCGTAACTGCTCATAATCTCGTTTACCGCCGTGAAATAAATCTTTCCGTCAAGATAAACAGCGTCTTTAACGCTGACCGTTTTCGGCTCTTTAAACAGACCCGTCATATCAATCTGGGGCATAAAATCATTGAAGATATAGCCCCCTTCAACGTCATCGTATTCAAGAGCGCCAACTTCGCCCATTTCGCTTATGTAATATGATTTTTCACCTGCGACAACGGTTTTAACGCCAAGGGGCATATAGTAGCCATAGCCCATTGCCATTGACGGCATTCCGAGAACTTTTGCGCTCTTTTTCGGAGAAGGTTTATTTGAAAGAAGAAGGGTTAAACTATCTGCACCGTATTCGTTTTCGGCTTCTATAACGGTTTTCTCAGTGTTATACGAATTATCTTTGAAAACAGCCTTTGATGAAGTTATACTTTCGGGACTTACTGTTTTTTTGTTGATTTTAAAACTAATATCATTTTTAAACGAGCCTTTAACTTCAATTTCGCCTTTTGAATTATATCCTGCAGAAGTTATCATTGCGGGAACCTTATCGCAGTTATTAAGAGAGAGCACCCTTGCATTTTCGGTTTTGCCTTCAAGTGACGCTGATTTTCTTCCTGTGTTTTTAATTATATTAATAGCCTCCGCTGCATCTGCCTCAGGATACGCATTGAAAACGAGAGCAACAGCACCCGTAACAAACGGCGCCGCCATTGAAGTTCCGTTATAAAAATCATATTTTCCGAAGTTTTCTTCGGCATTTTGCCTGCTTATTGCAAGGTCGTCTATTTCAATAAAGGAATCGGTCTTTGGAGATTCGGCAACAAAAACAAGTTTTCTGTTTTTGCTCTTAAACTTCTTCGGATAACCCTTTTCCGAGGGATTTATATCAATGCAGTGGTGGGACCAGTAGCCGCCGTCGGCACTCGAATCGATATAACTGTCGAAAACCGCGTCGTCAAGATTTTCTGCAATATCATAATCCGCGGGAAAATCGCCCACCAAGCCATAAACATTATTATTTCCCTTAATCATAAAACTATAGGAATAAGCCTTGTTTTCATCCTCTATTGTATATGGGATTTCAAAGGAATAAAGGGCGAAGTTTTCAGCCTCTTCTTCATCCTCTTCATTTTCAACAACGTCCTTAAACGTTATTTTCAAAGCCTTATCACTCTGACCGAAACCGTCGCCGCAGACTGCAACTTCCTGATTTTTTCCAAGAACGTCATAGAGTTCATCGCCGCTCTTTGCAATTTCAAAGAAATTGGGATAACCGAAATCCGTCGGGGTAAAACTTCCCTCAAAGCCCTGGATTTCCTTGCAAAGTTCGCTCTTTTTGGAAACGGTATAAATGCTCGGATTGAAGCAGTTATATGAAACCGTTGAAAGAATATCGCATCCGGGTGCGGAAATATCAATATAATCCTTGCTGTAGTTTGAAAAATCGGCAATTTCATCCTTTTCATTGGTTGCCGCAACCGTCAGACAGTATCTGCTTTCCGAGCATGCGGGAGTTATAGCAAATTCGTCTTCATCATCATACCAGAAAGAGAACTCCTCATCGTCGTTTAATGCAGATAAGTCATAGCGGTCGTTTCCTGCCGAAACAACGCTTATTGCGCCTTTTTCGCCAAGAGCGTCGAAAATTTCATCCAATAGATTCTGCTCAGCGCGGTCGCCAAGTCCGCTCCAGGAGTTATTAACGGCAACAATATTTGTTCCAAGGTCGATTGCTCTTGAAATATATTCAAAGCAGGCAAGAACCGCTTCGGTATCGCCGTAGCCATCGCTATCAAGAAATTTGCAAGCCATAATCTTTGTTTGCGCTTTGTTAACGCCGCTTATTCCCTTTTCGTTATCGGCAGAAGCCGCAATAATTCCCGCAACATGAGTTCCGTGACCGTTATCATCAAGGGGAGAACGGTCCTTAGTCGTGTAGGTGAAATCATATCCGTGGCGCCCGAGCAGTTTTGAGCCGTGGGGATTTTCCCAGAGAACGTCTTTTATATCCTCGTGAGTAAAATCAACTCCGGTATCAACAACTGCAACAACTTTCTCTTTTTCGGAAGAGGAGGCCTTTTCCCAAAGTTCCTCGGGATTAATATCAAGCCCAGCCGTTCCCTTGTTCTGACCGACGTTATTAAGCGCCCACAGATGCGAGGAATATTCATCATCCGATATATCGCTTGCCTTCTTTTTATAGTTCGGAAAAGCATATTTAACGGCGGAATTCTTTTTGAGTTCCTTAATAATTACCACCGTTGTTTTGGTTGTTGATTTAAGAGCAACCGCTCTGATTTTTCCGCTTTTTCCGCTGATAGTGAAACTATCGTTCATAGCAATTCCGTTACCGAAATTTCCCGCGGTTTTTTTAGCGGAAAGCAGAGTTTGCGGAGCATTTTCCTTTAAAACGGCAATAACTTCGCCCTCAACGTAATTCTTTTTCTGTCTGCTTTTGGAGTTTGCAAAATCAACAGCCGAAACAGGCATTGAAACCGCGCAAACCGCCATCAAAACAGAAAGAAAAATCGCTAAAAATTTTTTGGTGATTTTTTTCACACATACCACTCCTTTATTACACTTTCAGATTTAATATAACACTCCGCATTTTATTAATCAACAGAGCAAATATAACATTTTTATTAACTCCACAATAATAAGTGCAATTCAAAACAAAAAATGTCAAAAAAAGTTTTTGTTTTGCATAAAAATTAATAAATTGCCGAAACAGAATTATTTCAGCAATTTATCAATTTTTGATTTATATTTGATTTTATAAAGAATAATAACCCTTTTAAGCATAAATTCATACATCAGAAAAACAAGATTGATAAGGATTATAAAAACCAATATTCCCCATTTCCCCCAGGGCAAATCAAGCGGAATACCGAAGGCATAAACAAGAAGGAGTTGGGAGGCGATTATTCCGAGGTTGAATATTAGAAATTTTATCAGAAAGCAAAGCCATTTCGGCTTGATTTTTTCAATATTATCCCTGATTATAGCATAGTAGCCGAAGAAAAACGCAAAGGTCAGCGCACATTCCTTATCGGTGAGGAATATTATCGAGATAATCGAAACCGCGGCATAGGATAAAAAGGCAAATTTCTTTCCTGCAATATCGTTTAGAATCATCATTATTATTGAGCAAATCAGCGGCGCAACATAGGTTAAAACTGAGAGCGCCGAGCCGAGAAACATAATAACAAGAATAAGCGCGGTAAAGATTGAAGCAAATGCAATTTGTTTTGATGTTTTCATATATACTCCGTTAAGGTTTTAGGTCTTAGGTTTTAGGTTTTAGGTATTGGGCGCTGCGCACGGCTATTATAATCCTGTCGCCTGAAACCTTAGCCTTATTTAATCTTTATTTAATCATTATTGTTTAAAAAATATTATAGCAGGAAAGAAATGCTAAGAATATGAATTAAAAGTAAAAAAATTGTTCAATTTATGTTAAACTATTTACATTTCAAAAAACGCTATATATAATAAAAATACAAAAATCATCGGCGAGGTGTTATTATTGAAAAAGATAATTGCAATTCTTCTTTGCATTCTTATTGTTGCGGCTTCTTTTGCTGCCTGCAAATCAAATAAAGGCGGTTCAACAGACAGCACCGCGGGTCTTAACGAGGCTGTTAACGAATACGGTTTTGAAACCGTTGAGGTTACGGATAAAAACGGAAAGGCCGTAACAGAGAAAAACGGCGAAAAAGCAACAACACAGATTGCCGTTCTTTATGAAAAGGATAAAAACGGAAAAACCGTTGCAAAAGTTCTTGATGAAAACGGCGATGTTATGAAGGATAAAAACGGAAAAGAAGTAACCGTTAAAACCGATTACGATATTGATGATTCCGCCGATATAACACCCGAAACGAAAAAAACCAAGAAGGGGCAGAAAACTACAGAGGAAAAAATTCCGACAACCAAAGAGCAGAAAACAACCGCTTCAACAACCAAAAAGGCAGACAAGGGCGAAGCAACAACTCAAAAAGAAGTTACAACTATTGATTATAAGAAAGACAAAGTTCCAACCATTTCGGAAGCGCTTAAATCAAAGAGCAAGAAAGCGGTTGCCTTTGATTCATACGACCAGCAGATTGTTAAGAGTATGCTTGAAGTTCCCTATCTCTACACTTCATCATATGAAAACAAAGACGGCGTTCCGATTGAACTTGCAACCCACGCCGCGCTCTGGATGGCTGAAAGAGAGAGTTTAAACACTTCAACATACGCTTCGGGAACAATAGTTCTTGACCTTTTCAAATTCTTCGGACAGACGGTTGTTAATTTCAAATCGAAATGCAACGACGAGGGAAATAACGAAAAAATCAAGTATAACAAGAAAAACGATACTTTCACCATAACCGATTTTGAAAACCCGAAACAAACGGTTAGTCTGAAAAAGATTGAATTCATCGGAAACAACAACTATTATCTTGTTACCGCTGATGTTGAAAACGCAGGAAAATATAAAACAGTTTATGCGATTATTCAGAAGAACAAACTCGATATCGGACTCGGTTTCAGTATCAAAGCACTTAAATGGAAATAAAAAACACATCTGTTTAATAACGATATTCCAATGAAAAAAGCGAGGATTGATTCCTCGCTTTTTTATTGGAATAATGGAATATTACTACCTTATAATTACACTTGTACTTATAATAGCCATTATTTTTGTCTTAACTTGGGGCTAACCGTCTATCGGATGGCTCCTTGTTCATTTATATTATATAAGACTTTCTTAGTGTTGTCAATAGTTTTCAGGGCGTCAAAATGTGTCCTGAACATTAATAAATCTTTTCTCCGTTTTCGATAGCGGTTATCTGGTCAACTCTTGTCTGATGGCGGCCGCCTTCAAAAGAAGTGCTGATGAAGGTGTCAACAAGTTCAAATGCAAGCCCGCTTCCGATAACTCTTGCGCCGAGGCAGAGGCAGTTTGCATCATTGTGAAGCCTTGTATACTTAGCGCTGAAATAATCGCTGCAAGCGGCGGCTCTTATTCCCTTAACCTTGTTTGCAGCCATTGAAATGCCAATGCCCGTTCCGCAGCAGAGAATTGCTTTTTTCGCCTCTCCGCTGACAACCATATCGCACGCTTTCTGAGCCGCAACGGCATAATCATATCTTTCGGGAGAATAACAGCCAATATCAACATATTCAATCCCGTTTGCATCAAGATGATTTTTAATTTCTTCCTTCAGCGGAAATCCTGCGTGGTCCGAACCTAAAACTATCATACTGTTTTCTCCTTTTTCTTATTCTTTTTCTTTAATCCGAGTTCCCTTTCAGCCTGCGACTGCCTGAGATAAACCGGTAGCAGTGAAGAGGCGGGAATTCTTTTTTTATTTTCAGCCGCTTTTGCAACAGAAACGGCGTTTTGAAAAATTTTATCTTCATCTGCAAGGGCGGCGTTTTCAAGATTTATATTTTCAAAACAAAGCCTTGCGCCGTCGCCCGCTATGATAACTTTATCATATTTTTTCAAATCTTCCCTGAGGTCTTCAATTGAAATTGCCCTGTCTTCGCAAAGGCGCTTGCAGTTTTTGTTTTCTATTTCAAAAACAGCGTTATAAAACTGCATTCTTCTTGCATCCATAACAGCGCAGACTATGCAGTTTTCATCAATGAAATTATATGCGATTGCTTCAAGCGTTGAAACGCCGATGCAGGGAATATTGTTTTTGAAAGCAAGTCCTTTTGCAATCGAAACGCCGATTCTGACCCCCGTGAAAGAGCCGGGTCCTGCGGTTATTGCAATTGCTTCAAGCATATCAACGCTCGCCCCGTCGAGCACTCTTTTAATCATCGGCAAAAGGGTTTCGCTATGGGTTAAGCCTGCGTTTAAAAACTCGCTTTTGATTATTTTGTTTCCGTCGGTTAAAGCCGCAGATGCGCTGACCGCGGATGAATCAATTGATAGAATCATTCTTTTTCTGCTTCTTCTTTTGTCATAACAGTGAATTTTCTCTCGTTTTCACTGAGTTTATCAATTTTAATAATAACAGCGTCTTCGGGGAGCGCGCCGAAAATGTTTTCGCTCCATTCGATAAGAATATATGCGCCGCTGTCAAGGCTGTCAAAAAAGCCTGTTGAATATAAATCGTCCCAGGTTTCAATACGGTACATATCGTAGTGCAAAACTCTGTTTTCAGCCGAAATATAATCGTTGCATATTGCAAAAGTCGGCGAGGAAACATCAGCGTCTATCCCAAGCCCTTTAACAAAACCCGCAGTGAAAGCGGTTTTGCCTACTCCGAGGTCGCCGAGGAAGCCTATAACGCTTCCTTTTTTCAGCGTTTTTGCAAACTTTGCCGCTTCTTTTGCAGTTTGCTCTGCGCTTTTTGTTATAAATTCAGTCATCAGAAAAGCCCCACGGTGTTGCCGTTTTCATCAATATCAATATTATGAGCGGCAGGGTTTTTCGGAAGTCCGGGCATTGTCATAACGCCTCCTGCAAGGCAAACAAGGAAGCCCGCTCCGTTTGATAAACTAACATCCGTTATGGTTATTTTATGTCCCTTCGGTCTGCCGAGTTCGGTTGGAATATCAATGAGGCTGTACTGAGTTTTTGCAATGCAAACAGGCATTTTATCCGCACCGAGTTTAACAAATCCGTCTATCTTAGCCCTTGTTGCTTTCGGGAAATGACAGCCGTCTGCGCCGTAAACCTCTTTTGCAATAACTTTGATTTTTTCATAAACATCCATATCAAGCGGATAAATCTGATGGAAATTATTTTCTTTCTCACATTGCACGC
>JAFYFO010000095.1 GCA_017543725.1 Eubacterium sp. | reverse complement strand
TGGGCTTCACAGTTTTACGGTTGTCCGTCACGATAAGATTTGCGCTCAGGGATTTTTTGAGCCCTACAGTGCTGAATATCCCCATGTTCTCTATTCAATGAGCAAAAGCCTGACATCAACTGCGGTTGGATTTGCGGTTGACGAGGGTCTTATAAAACTTGATGACAGAGTTGTTGATTTCTTCCCTGAATACAAAACTATGAGAAGGGCTTTCAACAGAGCGCTGACAGTTCGTATGCTTCTGACAATGAGGTCTGATAAACTCATAACCATTTTTGAGGAAAAGGAAAACACCGATTGGGTCAGACTCTTTTTTGACGCACCCTTTATGCTTCCTGCAAACACAAAGTTCAACTATATTTCCGAAAACACATTTATGCTATCGGCAATTGTCAGCAGGGTAACCGGCAAAAGCGTTGTTGATTATCTTGATGAAAAAATGTTTAAGCCGCTCGGAATTGAAAAGCCTTTCTGGGAGGCAGACGGCAAGGGAAACAGTGCAGGCGGCTGGGGCTGCTATATGAAGAGCGAAGACCTTGCAAAATTCTTCCTTCCGTATATCCACGGCGGAAAATGGCTTGACAAAACTCAGCTCATTCCCGAATACTGGGTTAAGGAAGCCCTCAGCAAACAAACCGATTCCGTTCACGACGGCGCGCTTGATATAATAAACGGCTACGGCTTCCAGTTCTGGAAAAACAGAATTGCAAACTCTTTCAGAGCGGACGGACTTTTCGGTCAGAGATGTTTCTTATTCCCCGATTACGACGGTCTTGTTGTTCTCAACTGCGGAGAGGCGGAGGACTACAAGGTTATGGATGTTTTCTGGAAGTATTTCCCGAACTGCTTCAAAAGCGAGGAACTTGAAGAAAACAAAAAATATAACGATAAACTGAATAAAAAGATTTCTTCTCTTTCAATGCCGAAACTTGAAGTTATGCCGCGCAACAAAAGGCTTGAAAAAGCAATAAACGGCAGACCCATCACCTGCAAGACGAATGAATACACTTCGGTTGTAACCGTTACAACAACCCAAATGCTCTTCAATAAACCCGGCAATCTGAATTATCTCAAATTCACTTTTGAAGGCGATTCTCTTTTCTTCACCTGGAGGGAGAAAAACTTTGAAAACACAATTGAGGCAGGAATGAACGGCGAACTTAAAATGAGTGAAATTCATCTTGCAGACCTCAATTATCACGCGTTTTCCCAGGCTCAGTGGCAGGAGGACGGAAGCCTTAAACTCTGGATAAGACCCGTTGAAAGCGCCCACGAAAGGCGTTTTACCTTCCATTTTGATAAAATCGGAGTTTTCGTTGTAAACGAATCGTATCCGACTTTCCCCGATTTAACTGTTTACTATCTTAATTTCTCGGGCAAGCCCGTTAAGTCGGCGGTTGCTGAAAAAGGACTGAGAAAAACAGTTGAAAACCTCGGACTTCCCCTTGTTGAGCCGAATTTCAGAGGAACTTTTGTTGAATAAAAATATCATAAATAAAAATGCTTTCTGAAACATCATCAGAAAGCATTTATTTTTGTTTCTTTATTTATTCTTCCTCGGTTTCAACGGGCTGAGGATATTCAAGGTCTTCCTTTTTCCAATCCTTTATGGCTTCAAGAAAAATCTTTGCTTCTTCCTTAGCCTGGGGAAGATTATGCTCAAGGCAGTTTGAGCACTCGCTTGCCGAAGCGCCGGGAATTTTGCCCCAGAAATCAGTTAAATACTGAAAACCGTC
>JAFYFO010000094.1 GCA_017543725.1 Eubacterium sp. | reverse complement strand
GCCTGTTGAGAAATTCGGGCTTGAAAGTTTTCTTGAGGTCGCCCATAACAAGTTCTTCAATTGTTTTGCTTTCATCGGAGTTTTCGCCGAAACCGAGATTCTGCTTGCGCTCCGTTATCTTTGAAGCGCCGACATTTGAAGTCATAATGATTATGGCATTTTTGAAAGAAACCTTTCTGCCCTGTGAATCGGTTAAAACGCCGTCTTCAAGAATCTGCAAAAGCATATTGAAAACATCGGGATGAGCCTTTTCAATCTCATCGAAAAGAACAACGCTGTAGGGCTTTCTTCTGATTTTTTCGGTGAGTTGTCCGCCCTCATCAAAGCCAACATATCCCGGAGGCGAGCCGATGAGTTTTGAAACGGTATGCTTTTCCATATATTCGCTCATATCAAGTTTGATAATCGCGTTTTCGTCGCCGAACATAGCCTCCGCAAGAGTTTTGCAAAGTTCGGTTTTGCCAACGCCCGTTGGTCCGAGGAAGATGAAAGAACCGATTGGCCTGTTTGGGTTTTTAAGCCCTACCCTGCCCCTTCTTATTGCTTTTGCAATTGAGGAAACAGCCTTATCCTGACCGACAATTCTTTCGTGAAGAATTTTCTCCATATTAAGAAGTCTTTCGCTTTCCTCCTTGGTGAGTTGGCTGACGGGAATTCCTGTCCATCCCGAAACAACTGCCGCAACTTCATCCGTTGAAACGGATTTAACATCATGGTTTGAGGCGTTTTTCCATTTATCTTTTTCGCCTGCGAGAAGTTCGCTGAGATTCTTTTGCTTATCGCGGAATTTAGCCGCCGCCTCATAATCCTGAGAGGTTATTGCCGCTTGCTTTTCCTGCTCAAGGCGCTTTATTTCGTCCTCCATATCTTTAAGATTCTGGGGAAGGGTCTGAGCGTTGAGGCGAACAATTGAAGCCGCCTCGTCTGTAAGGTCGATTGCCTTATCGGGAAGAAATCTGTCCGCAATATATCTTGTGCTGAGTTTAACAGCGCTTTCAATTGCCTCATCGGTTATTTTAACTTTATGGTGCGCCTCGTATCTGTCGCGCAGTCCTTTTAATATCTCTATGGCTTCTTCTTCGGTCGGCTCGCCGACAGTTACGGGCTGAAATCTTCTTTCAAGCGCAGCGTCTTTTTCAATGTTTTTTCTGTATTCATCAATTGTTGTTGCGCCGATAACCTGAATTTCGCCTCTTGCAAGCGAGGGCTTGAGAATGTTTGCCGCGTCAACAGCGCCTTCAGCCGCGCCTGCTCCGATTATCGTGTGGACTTCATCAATGAAAAGAATAACATCTTTTGCCTGTCTGACTTCTTCCATAGCCTTTTTGATTCTCTCTTCAAAATCGCCCCTGTATTTCGTTCCTGCAACCATTGAAGTTAAATCAAGCGCAACAATCTTCTTGTTTCTGAGAAGTTCGGGAACTTCGTCGGAAACGATTTTGAGCGCAAGACCTTCGGCAATTGCGGTTTTGCCGACTCCGGGCTCACCGATTAAGCAGGGGTTGGTTTTATTTCTTCTTGAAAGAATCTGAATAACTCTCTGAATTTCTTTTTCTCTGCCGATAACGGGGTCTATTTTGCCCTGCTTTGCCATTTCGGTTAAATCTTTTCCGAATTCTTCAAGGGTTGGAGTTTTGCTCTTTCCCTTCTTGCCCTGCTTTGCGCCGTTGCTCTCATCGGTGTTGCCGTTTCCGAGGGACTGAGCAAGTTCTTCAAGCGAAGCGTTTTCATCAACGCCGAGTTGGTTGATAAAACGAACAGCATATGAATCGCTTTCCTTAACAAGAGATATTAAAATATGCTCCGTTCCGACAAAAGAATGGGTCATACTTCTTGCAATCTGGAAAGAGAGTTCGATAATTCTTTTGGACCTCGGAGTGAAATCGTCGGGAGAAAGCCTTGTCGGGCTTCCTGTTCCGATTTCGGATTTGATAAGGGAATCAACATCTTCAAGAGTTATTCCTTTTTCGGCGAGAACGGAAGCCGCAATGCCCGTTCCCTCTTTAAGCAAGCCGATTAAAATATGCTCGCTTCCAACATAATTATGGCCATATTCAGCGGCTGATTTTATTGCAAGGTTTAAAACTTCGTTTGCCTTGTTTGTGAATGAATTAAATCTGTACATAGTTTTGTCCTCCCATTTTTTAAAATTAAGAGTTAAGAGTTAAGAATTAAGAATTTCGGTTACTCGCGCAGGCGCTCGGGCAATAAGTTAGTTGCGCGTTTCGCGTTTCGCGTTGCGTGTTGCTCTTCAAAACTCTTCATTGAGAAAAACTGCTGAGTTTTTCTCTGACTATCTGCGCTCTGAGTTTATCGAGCATTGGCTCGGTCAGTTCTGCCTCTGCGGAATCGATAAGCGAAGCGTTTTGCAGATTGAAAAGCATTTCGCCGATTGTTTTATAATCAATATCAAAGTAGCCGAGCGAAGCGCCGAGGCGCAGATTTGAAAGATTGTTGAGAAATTCCTCCGTGCTGAGTTTTCTTGCTGTTTTGAGTATGCCCAGAGTTCTGAAAATTCTATCCTCAAAATCAATATTTTCTTTAAGGTTTTCGCGCGCCGCTCTTTCCTGTTTAACAATCTGAGAACAGATTGCACAAAGGTTATCAATCGCGCTTTTCTCGCTTATTCCGAGGGAAACCTGGTTTGAAAGGATATAGATATCGCCTGCGCCGTCTTTAAACATTTCTCTCAGGGATAAGCCGAGTTTTCCGACCATTGAAGAAAGTTTATAAATCGAATTTGTATTCCTCAGCGCAGGAAGATGAAGCGCAAAAGACGCTTTAAGCCCTGTTCCGAGATTTATCGGAGAGGCGGTCAGAAAACCGAGTTTTTCCGAAAAGGCAATTTTCAGCGCTTTTATGAAAACATCATCAACTTCATCCGCCTTTTTATACGCCTCTTCAAGATTATCTCCGGGGGCAAAGGCGTTTATTCTTATATGGTCTTCCTCGCAGAGCATAATTGAAACATCCTCATTCTTTTTCAGCATAAAAGATGCCTGCTCTTTGTTTTTTAAATGCTCTTTGCTGATTAACTGCTTTTCGCAGTAGGAAGCCGCCTTTGAGGCTGATATATCAAAAAGGTTTATCAAATCGAATTCGTTTGCAAGGGGCGAACTTTTAATCGCCGCATAGAGTTTTTTTGAAACGCTTTTTCTGAGTTCGGCGCTCATCCTTTCGGGAAAGGGCGCTTCGCTGAGATTTCTTGCAAGCCTTATTTTTGAGAATAAAACAACATCTGAGTTATTTGAATCGGATTGAAACCATTTGCCTTCCATTATTATGCCTCCCCGTTTTCTTCGCTGAGCGCCTTGATTTTATCTCTTATAACAGCGGCGTCTTCAAAACGCTGCTCCTGAACGGCTTTTTTAAGTTGCTCTTTAAGTTCCTCTTCTTCTGAAAGGCTTTGAGCCTCGGCGCCCTGTTCCGCTTCTTCGGTATATGAAACGCTTTTGCCGATATGCCTTGTTTTGCCGTGGATTTTTTCAATGCTCGGCGAAAGCCTTTCTTCAAACTTATCATAGCAGTTTGCGCAGCCGACTTTTCCGCTGTTTATAATATCGTTCATTGATGAACCGCAGTAGCCGCAGCGCTCGATTCCTGTTAAGGAATTCAAAGCGGAAGCGCCCGCTCCGAGCAGATTGCCGAAGAATGAATCCATTGAAAACGGCTCAAATTTGAATTCTTCCATAACGCCGAGTTTTTCGGCACATTCGGAGCAGAGATGCATTTCTTCTCTTTTTCCGTTTATGATTTTTGTTATATGTGTGTTTGCTTCATTTTTATTGCAGTGTGTGCATTTCATAGTGAAATCCTCCCATTTTTTAAAATTACGAATTACGAGTTACGAATTACAAATTTCGGGGTGCGGGAATGCGCCGTAATTATGCGGTTTGTTTCATTTATAGGGAGTGGCAACCCTGACGCTCCTTCTGCGGTGCGACGAGGGCGGCGCACCCTACAAAAATATGTGTTTTTGTTTCGTATGCACAAATATAATTGCCGTGCGCAGCACCCGAAATTCTTCACTCTTCACTCTTAATTCTTCATTAATTAATGTATGCCAGCAGCATTAGTTTGAGTTGCTTGGCTCGGATAGCGTTTGCCGTTTCTTTTTCAACTCCTTCGAAATTGCTTTCTCTGATAACCGAAAGCATCATATTTGCCGCCTTATCGCTTATCAGTTTCTGATAGTTGCAATTAATTATATGCGCC
The DNA here is from genome assembly GCA_017543725.1 of Eubacterium sp. GTDB lineage: Bacteria > Bacillota > Clostridia > Oscillospirales > Acutalibacteraceae > Eubacterium_R. The sequence continues at coordinate 613 of JAFYFO010000094.1, read as the reverse complement.
TTGGCGGTTCTTTCATCAATCGAATTGCCGATGCTGTTTATAAGGCTCATAATAGTATTATCCTTGCTTTGGGCTCGGGATATAAGAATGTAGCCTCCTCCGCCCCTTCGGCTTTCAATTCTGTATCCTGCCTCGGGAGTGAATCTTGATGAGATAACATAGTTTATCTGGCTGGGAACGCAGCCGATTCTGTTTGCCAAATCGTTTCGCTGAATCTGAACAGTTGAATTATCATCATCAAACATATCAAGAATCATATCGGCAATTATATCGCTCATTTTCATTTTTCAATCATCTCCCTGTGTGAGTTTGAAGGGCGTAACTCTGGGTCAGTGTCACAAGCGACGGCTGTATTTCGGCAAGATGTGGGCATCTTGCCCTACTGACCACTGACAACTGACAACTGACAACTAAATTTGTCTTTGACTTTCTTTGTCCTTCAATGCCGTTATACCACAAAGGTCAACAAAGTCAAGAACTTTTTTAAAAAATTTTTTCAACTGCTGAGTTGTGCGTTATCAGTTGCGAGTTTCGCGTTTCGCGTTGCGAGTTTTCGGTTTCTTGCGGTCAATAATTGTTGGGGAGTGGCGTTCTTTCATTTTCAATTTTAAAT